>JAPORK010000222.1 GCA_026710285.1 Endozoicomonadaceae bacterium
ACCCATTTTACCCATCATTTACAGGTGACGTATATTTGCACTGACAATACTTCCCATCATTTACTCAAAAGAAACAAGTATAAGCACCTGCTCATCATCTTTTCAACGGTCAGTTATAAATACTGGTAAAAAGCCACTGCTTTTCAGTTTTTGTATTGCATGGAAACATTATAATACCTCCCAAAAATAAAAATACAGTATAACCCTTCATCGTTTTCACTTTCTGTAAACGATTATGAACAAGTTCTGAGTGTTGAATAGGTTAACTTCTCACTAATGGCAGATTTTCGCCACTCCACCCATGAATACCACCTCTCAGGCGTAATATATGCGCAAAACCTGATTTAGACAGTATCTGACCAGACGAACCAGAATGTTGACCATGGTCGCATACAAGAATAACCGGTGATTCCTTATACTTATCAAGCATCTGAAGATTTTGTTTTAATGTTGCGTGAGGAACATTAATAGCCTGAGTAATATGACCGGCTTTGAAAGACTTACTGTCTCGCAAATCTATAATAACTGCTGTGTCATCCCTGTTAACCAGTTGTGTAAGCTCAATATTTGAAATAGTTTTCCCACCTTTTTGGTTTTCTGTAATAATTAACAAAATTAACAAAACAACAAAAATACCGACTAAAATCGGATGTGCTGCTGCAAATAAAATAAATTTTTCCATATTTTTCAACCACCATAAAAATAAATAAGTTCAGTACGCCTTTTTAAAATTGAAGTCTGTACTATGATTAGATCATTTAATTGTATATATTTTTGACATATTGAAAATAATATCACACATTTAAATTATCTTTGTGTTAAAAAATTGCATCATGATAACTTGCGTCAGTAATGATACCATAACCAAGGTTAGAGATGATGGTCTGTCTATTATAAACCAAAGAAAAAAACCTAAATACATAATCTTTTCTTATGAGTAAAGATACTGATGAATAAAGAAAACAACAAAAATTTTGCCTGCCTTGAAAGTGAGATAGACAAACTAATTACACGTTGTACTCAGCTACATCAGGAAAATCGAATTTTACGGACCAATGAACAAATGTGGAAACAGGAACGATTTAGTTTAACTCAAAAAAATGAGCTGGCCCGTGCGAAAATAGAGTCTATGATAAGCAAATTAAAAGAACTGGAGCAATAAAATGAATCCAAAACAACTTACTGTCTCTGTTGTTATCATGGGAAAAGAATATCGCATCATGTGCCCTGCTCCGCAGGAAAAAAATCTAATCGAAGCGGCTCAGTACCTGGATAAAAAAATGTCCTCTATCAAAGAAAACAGTAAAATAACCAGCGATGACCGCCTTGCAGTTATTACTGCATTGAATATTATACATGAAAAACTCTCTTTTGATGAAACACATAAACGTTTGCAAGACGAAAAAAATGCGCAAACCAAAAAGGTTGAAGACCTCACTATGAAATTAACAAATGTTCTAGAAGAGCACACTTAATGCTATTTTTTTTCAGGCTATTAACTTATAACTTTAATCAATGGTTAGCAAAGGGTAAAAAACAATAACTCACACATATAAACAGTTGGACAGCAAATTTTTTTTCGAGTTCCTGCAACTGGATATAGCACCCCGAAGTCTGTCAATCCAGTTAAAAGCCTGCTTATAAGAGCTTGTGTAAAAAGTAAAAATAATAAAAATAAATAAAACTGTTTTTTGGAGCGAACAGTGGTGCTCCGTAACAACATTTAACCCAGATATTTTATATTAAAAACAGAGTTGCTTAAGCGAATTGTCATAAGTGGTTAGCCCGAATATTTCATACCTAAAAGGTAGAGAATTAGATATTTTTATTGCTTTTCATATAGTTACAAGCAAATTTAACTAAAAATTGCAAGTTACACTTTGTATGTATTGTATTTTTTTAATTTTTCATCTGCCAGGAAACATAAAACAACTTAATGTGCTACAAAAAAAGAGATTTTAAGATAAATTTTTAATTAAATCTGTTATCAAAAGCTGTCGCTTAGTGTGTAGGTATGAAATATTCGGGTTAGCTATCTTTTTATTTCATCAAATCACTCAGTTAAAAACATCAGCGTTTATAGTATTTATTTAACAAAAATTACGATTGGTAAATTAACACTACCTTTTGCAGATACAGACACTGGAAAAATTTATGAATTTTTCAGGTAAATTTAGGATTTGTTAATGTTTTTTTGTGTTGTTGCTTTTTTATTACTATTACGCACCAGTCATCAGTAAACCCTCATTTAACAGTATACTAATTTCTGTTGCAGAAAACATCGCATTTCACAACTAATTATTTTTCGGCAGAAGCTAAAGATTTAGCCATGTATTCCAGGAATATTACTATTGCAAGACCGCTCACCATACAACCAATAGTAATCATCAAATTAGTAACACTTTCATTACACGCATAGGTCCATGGGCTAATATTCGTTTGCAAAAAGCTCCCTTCTGAAGATAGAATATTCTGTTTCCATGGCCACACTTTATTAAGTGAACCTAAAACCAGACCTGATAAAAAGCTAATGGTATACGTATAAAAACGCAGTAATAACCAATGTAAAAAGCGACAAAAACAGAAAAGCCCACAGATACAACCTAAAGAAAAAATTAATAAAATACGGAAGTTGAAGGTGATAACAGCTTGTAACACACAATCATAAAGTCCCAATAATAAGAGTATAAAACTCCCTGATAAACCAGGAAGAATCATTGCACATATTGCTAAAGCACCTGCTGCAAAAAAAAACGATGGTGCAGGATTATCGGTCAGAACCGGTGTAATATTAGTTATCATCCAAGCCGTGATTACTCCGCATATCATGGTAATCACATAAAAAATATCCTTATCTTTTGTTTTATGAACCATAAACAAAAAAGAGATCATAATGAGTCCAAAGAAAAAAGACCACATATAAACATCAAAGGCAGATAATAAATAGTGGATTAAAGAAGCAAAACAGAAAATACTACATATAATTCCTGCCACAACCGGAAAAAGGAAACGTCCATTTATGTGTTGCCAAAATGAAGAAACATTCCCTGTAAACAGTTTTTTTACCGCCTTAGGACCAAAAGCTTTGAGACTGGTCAATAGCTCTGTGTAGATGCCTGTAACAAGCGCAACAGTTCCTCCGGATACCCCGGGTACAAGGTCTGCGATTCCCATTGCTAAACCTTTAAAAAAAAGTAAACCTTTTTGCATTATTGTGTGCATAACAGACTGTCTTCCTGCAGTGATACCATGATCAACTGTTTAAGTTAATTCATTGGACTCAGTTTAAATGATTCTGTTTTTGTTCAAAACGATGAAAATATATGATTAATCCATCGTAACCGGACCTGACCGGATGATCGCTTTTAATTATTTTATCAATGTAGCTGTTATTCAGTCCGGTACTTTTTAGTTATCAACATGCTCATGGTTAGGTTGCAAATTTCCGGTAAATAGTGCATCTACAAATGTTTTTGCAGAAAATGGCTGTAAATCATCTACCTGCTCTCCAACGCCGAGATAACGTACAGGAAGTTGTAATTTTTTAGCTAATGCAAATACAACACCACCTTTTGCAGTACCATCAAGTTTGGTGAATGTAATACCGGTTAACTGGACAGCTTCATGGAATAACGTTGCCTGACTCATCGCATTTTGACCTGTTCCGGCATCAAGAATAAGCATAATTTCATGAGGAGAGGTATTATCCATTCGGGTAAGAATGCGTTTAATTTTCGTTAATTCATGCATCAGATTTTCTTTATTATGTAATCTTCCTGCTGTATCAGCAATCAGTACATCATAATTTTTTGCCTTTGCAGACTCATAAGCATCAAATATAACTGAGGCACTGTCTGCACCATGGTGCTGAGCAATAACAGGAATTTTATTACGCTCACCCCATGTTTGTAACTGTTCGATAGCAGCAGCTCGAAAAGTATCTCCGGCAGCCAGCATTACACTCTTATTTTGTTGCTGAAATTGCCGGGCTAATTTTCCAATTGTCGTTGTTTTACCAACACCATTGACACCAACCACCAAAATAACAAAAGGTTTTTTTGTTTGATCAATAACGAGTGGTTTAGAGCATGGTTCAATAATACTCAGCAACTCCTTTTTCAAAGAAGTAATCACAGAATGGCTATCTTTCAACTCTTTTCTTTGCAACTGTTCAGTTAAATTTTGAATAATATCTGTAGTCGCTTCAACACCAATGTCAGCTGTAATTAACTGCATTTCCAGCTCTTCAAGTAATTCGTCATCAATTTGCTTTTTACCAAATAGCAAATTTTCAATACCGTTAACAAAAGAGTTTCGAGTCTTTTTTAATCCGCTGTATATTCTGCTCAGAAAACCAGGTGATTTTTTTCTACCTGCTTCTGGTGTTGTTGATGACGCCGTAATTTCACTTGATTCATCACTGGAATTATCCCCGGCTGAAATTTCATCTTTTAATTGAGACTGTTTTGCTAACTGATTCTCATCAGGCTCAACGCTTGTGGTTGCTTGTTGTGAGTCAGTATTTACAGATTCAGTTGTTGTATTATCTGCTGTTTCTGTAATGATATTTTCGTCACTGGACGACTCACTATCTTTCTTTTTTTTGCGTCCAAACGGCCAAAAAGATTTACGACCTGAGGATTTGTTATTACGATCTGAACTAAACATATATCACTTTACTTAAACAATCACATTAAGAGAATACAAGACCATTTTCTTTATTGATCCGGTTAATTTTTTATGCTAACAGAATTATCTGCACTTTATAATTTATTATCAGCTATCAGGGTATTTTTTTGTAACACCAGATAAATAAACAAACTAACACATCAATTTGTAAAAATGTTTTTTATCCTTTAATAAAAACCTTTCAGGCTAATGGTTACAAAAAATCCAAACTATTTATGCAATAATCTTAGGATATTAACAAAACACAATAATATTTTAATTGAAATCAGTCAACAAGATATAGAAATAAGATTGTGGTTTTTACAATCTGCTCATGATAAAAACAATCTTAACACGAAGATTTCAGCCTAAAAAAACCGATATCTGAGGAATATCTATCGCTTTGATGTAAAGATAACAGGATGGCGTGGTACGGTGAAACCGTATGATGTACCTTTGAGATGACAGATCATGGAAACGACCTGATTAAGGGATGCCCTTGTGATTTAGCTACTACACCATTGTCTAACTCTATCTGTGAGAAAGATCTGTCTTTCATAGATAAAATTTTCAGGAACAATATTTATTTCAGGCAAGCGGACTTTGCGGGGTTCAGCCCACGGTCATACGTTTGAAAGGCTGGTATGTTCAGCAGGAGACAAATCTTCCAAAGCAAAAATCAAAAACTAAAAAAAGGTGACTAAGAGACGGGAGAAGGATGGGGATGAGCGCCCCGTCTCATTCGAGCATAGAAGAAGAATGACAGCTTATTTGCAAAGTAACTGTTTATTTATTTGCATTTACATCCTGTTTTATCACTGAATTTTTTGATCTCATGAAAGCATTTTTTTCTTTTTATCAGAAGAGGACATTGCCGACATATTTCCGTTTCCGTTCATCATATTTTTCATCCCCTGAAACCCTTGCATAAATTTCATAGGACCTTTGCTGTTAACTTTTTTCATGACTTTACTCATCTGTTTAAGCTGTTTAAGCAAACGGCCAACATCCTGCACCTGTGTTCCGGATCCTGCTGCAATACGTCTTTTACGTGAGCTTGAAATAACATCTGGCTCCTGCCTTTCCTTGGGTGTCATAGAGTTGATAATAGCTTCCATCTGGTCAAACAAAGAGTCACTCATGTGCTGTTGTGCCGCTTTAGCCATTTGCCCAAAGCTACCCACGCCAGGGAGCTTGTCCAGCAAATTACCCATATTCCCCATTTTTTTCATTTGCTGAATTTGAGAGCGGAAATCATCAAAATTAAATGATTTTCCTTTTTTAAACTTCTTGATTAAATGATCAGTTTTTTTCTTATCGAAAGCTTTTTCAGCCACTTCAATCAGCGACAGAATATCTCCCATTCCTAAAATGCGGGATGCCATTCTTTCCGGGTGGAAAGCTTCCAGCGCATCAGTTTTTTCACCGACACCGATAAATTTGATCGGTTTTCCGGTAATCTTACGTACTGAAAGTGCCGCCCCCCCACGGGCATCACCATCTGCTTTGGTTAAAATTACACCCGTCAGAGGCAATGCATCATTAAAAGCTTTAGCTGTATTTGCCGCATCCTGACCTGTCATCGCATCAACAATGAACAGTGTTTCAGCAGGATTAACGGTTTTATGGATAACTTTAATTTCATCCATCATTGCTTCGTCAACATGTAAACGACCGGCCGTATCAATAATGACCGTATCATAGTGATTTATTTTGGCATAATGAATCGCATCGGAAGCAATATCCACCGGTTTTTGATCTGACGAAGAAGGAAAAAAGTGTAATGGTGTTTCATTGGTTAGCATTTCCAGCTGTTTAATAGCAGCAGGACGATAAACGTCAGTACTGACAACCATTACAGATTTTTTATGGTTTTCTTTTAAAAATAACCCTAATTTAGCAACGGTAGTTGTTTTACCAACCCCCTGAAGACCGGCCATTAGAATTATAGCGGGAGGCTGAGTATTCAGATTTAACGTCTCATTATACTCTCCCATCATGTTAACCAGTTCATCATTAACAATTTTGACAAACATCTGCCCGGGATTAAGGCTGCGTTTTACTTCACTGCCAATGGCACGTTTGCGTACTTCATTAATAAAAGTTTTTACAACACTTAAAGCGACATCAGCTTCAATGAGTGCAATTCTCACCTCTTTGAGTGTGCCACGGATATTATCTTCTGTCAGTTTAGATTTTCCGGTAACACGCTTTAATGTTGTAGATAAGCGTTCAGTTAGTGTTTGAAACATCTGTTGATCCTGTTTTTTTAGCTGTTAATAGCAACTTTAATTAACAATGGTAAATCTTAACGCTATTATATCTGTTTTAAAGCTATAAAATTACTTTAATTCTTATTTTTTTATTTAACACTTTAGAACCGGACATATTGATGTGCAAATAGCCAATATTTATCTAAGTTTGGTCAGCTTATGCGCTGCCAGTTTTTATATCCTCGGAGTAATACTTCAGTGGCTGCGCATAACAGGAAAAGTCATTTCAAAAAAAATAGTACTCGGATTAATCACCTTAGGCGCTATTTTACAAGCTTTCTCGTTAATTTATTACATTATTTCACCCAATGGTATTATGCTCAATTTTTTTACAACAGGGTCCTTATGTGGCTTTGTTATTGTTATAATTGTTCTTTTGAGCAGTATAACAAAACCGCTGGAAAATATTTTTGCTATTTTATTGCCTTTCGTTGTACTCAGTATTGGGTTGACCTGGGCTGTCCGTGGACCGCAGGATTTAATAACTCACTTGAACCATGGAATTATTTTTCATATTATTATTTCTGTTCTTGCATACAGCACCCTGAGCATTGCAACACTACAAGCATGTCTGCTTGGCTTTCAAGAGTATACACTAAAACACCATAAACCGTCGAGAATATTAAAGATTTTTCCTCCGGTAGAAACAATGGAGCGGTTGCTGTTTGAATTTATTTTTGCTGGCATGATTCTCCTGACACTTTCACTGCTCAGTGGCTTCGTTTATTTTAAAGATTTAATCATTCACCATATCTCTCATGCTTCTGTACTGGCATTGATTTCTTGGTTTATTTTTGGTGTATTATTACTGGGACGCTATCGTTGGGGATGGCGAGGAAAAACAGCCATTCAATGGACGCTGATTGGTTTTATTATGTTGATGCTGGCTTATTTTGGCAGTAAATTAATAATGGATATGGTTTTTTTGCAAGCATAGCCAGTAACACTCTGATTTTACACAGACAGTACAGCAGCTTTTCTCTGCCGAATATCCTAAAATATTGATCTTTAAGTTTTTTCTCCGAGATGGTACGGACAGAGGGAATATTTGTGTATCTCACAACCGCATAAAAGTTGTTTTTTTAAACCGTGCAAATTTATCCGGGTTATACCGTGGTACATTACTAAAAAACAGCATGCTCAATTTTTTAAACCTGAGCATACTGTTTTTCTGTCTTATCAGCTATTTAGCAGTATGTACCGATTTTTTAAACTTGATAAACGGAATAAGCAGAAAAGCTGTTAAAACGGCTGAAAATATAATGACTAGAAAAAATCCATTCCATTGAAATATTTCCAGTATTTTTGCAACCGGATAACCAGCAAGAGCCGCACCGACATAAGAAAAAAGACCAATAAAACCTGTAGCGGCTCCCGGAGCACCTTTATGAGAGCATTCAGCAGCAGCCATACCTAAAAGCATTTGTGGACCAAAAATAAAAAAGCCTAAAGAAAAAAAACAAGCCGCCTGAGCAGAATAATTTGCTGAGGGTTGCAGCCATAAAAAAAGTACAGATATTAAAACACCCACAGCAAAAATAAAATTCATTGGACCACGTTCACCACGGAACAGATAGTCAGACCCCCAACCGGCAACAAGTGAACCAAAAAAACCACCCACTTCAAACAAAGAAACGGCTGAGTTTGCTTTAACCAGATTATATTGATGCACTTCAGTGAGGTACAGATTTCCCCAATCATTAATGGCTGTGCGTACAACATAAACCAGTACAGAAGCTGCTGCCAGCAACCAGAGCCATTTATTAGTAATAACATAGCGGGTCAGAATTTTACTCCAGTGCACAGGCGCTGACTCTTCTTCATAAAGTATTTCTCTTTTGTCATTGCGCCATGCTCCCACTTTAGGCAACCCCATAGTGGTTGGTTTATCACGCAAACGCCAACATAAAATACTACCTACAATTACCGCAATGATACCAGGAACCCACATACCATAGCGCCAACCATAATGAACAGTAAAAAAACCCACTACAACGGGTATCAGCGCACCTCCAACATTGTGTGCTGTATTCCATATAGACCACCAGCCACCTCGTTCTGACTGTGAATACCAAGAGGTTAACAGCTTTGAACACGGCGGCCAGCCCCAGCCTTGGAAGAAGGCATTGAACCCCCATAAAATAGAAAAGGCAAAAAAAGAAGAAGAGAAACCAAAGAAAATATTAATAATTCCTGTGGCAATTAATCCCAACCCCATAAAATAACGTGGATTGGAGTGATCACTCATCACACCGGAGATGAATTTTGAAAGACCATAAATGACATAAAAAAGTGTTGTCAGTGTACCTACATCGGACTTATTAAGACCATGATTTACAATAATTTCCGGCATCGCAAAATTAAAGCTTTTGCGGGTAAAATAAAATACAGCGTACCCCATATACATCATCATCATGATGTGTACACGCCAGTATTTATACATTTTAGTTATTTTGTCAGGATCTGTGATCGTTGCCGGTGTTGTTGATATTGTCCGAAGCAGTTGTAACATTTTTAAATTCCACATAAAAGTTTAAATACTTAAATATTTTATCCTGTATCAGCGTATTACTTGCTTAGCCTGACAAAATTACGTGTAATATTCATTTTCATAAACCATAACATTTGTACATCTCATTTTTCACGCTGTATTATTTGCAGCTTAAGTGAAAACAAATAATATTTAATCAGTACGACACCTATGTTTTATACCAATCACCACAAAAATTGTGAAGTGTAGAAGACTGAGCAATTTATGCACCACTTTTATCAAAATTCATTGCGCAGATTGTAAATTTATTACATCTAAAGTACAGCCTGCTCGCTCACTTTCAATCACTTTACGCAAAATACGTTACACGATTTATTTATTTAATCAATACCTATTTTAGGTTTTTCCCAACAACTTTTTATCATAGACTATACATTTAAATACCCTGAAGTGAGCAATAACGATTCCGATGATTAATCTTTTGGTTTTAAATATTTTATCACTAATCAGGTTCAGTCTCTGACTATTACTGCTTTAAATGGAAAAAAGTAGATCAGTTTATAGAAAAATACACCTTGTTGTATTTATTGATGGCAGATAACTGCTGAACTCAAAGCCGGACAAAATCTTGCTATCATGAAAAGCAGACAGGTATTATTTAGATCAAAAATAATAATATTGCTTTCACCTTCCTGTACTAGAAATCTGACACTCTGAGAGTGTTACACAGTAATGTTACCTGTGCAATACTCCGGCTTTGATTTGCTGTAAACAACAGACGAAATGATTAGCATATCAATATGCATTTTTATTGATAAAGCCTTTCAAAACAGTTAAAAAAATAATTTTAATATCCAACCAGAGCGACCAGTTTTTAATGTAGTACAAATCATACTTTATTCTCTTCCTGAGGCATGTATCACCTCTCCAGCCATTTATTTGCGCCCAACCTGTTATACCTGCCTTCACCATATGTTTTTGCATGTATCCGGGGATATCTTTTCTAAACTTTTCAACAAACATATCTCGTTCTGGTCGTGGTCCAACTATAGACATATCTCCTTTTAGTACATTTATAAACTGAGGCAGTTCATCCAGACTTGTTGCCCTGATAAACTTACCAAATTTGGTTTTGGTTTTATCTTTACCATTACCCCACCGTAATGTGCTTTTTTCTGTATCCATAGGCAAAGACCGAAACTTTAACATAGTGAATTTTTTTCCATGCCAGCCAATCCTGGTCTGCCTGTAGAATATGTTACCGGGAGATGAGATTTTTATCCCTATCGCAATCAGGAGTATTACCGGACTAATTAATATCAATATTATCATCGATAAAAATAAATCAAACATTCTCTTTATAATTTTGTTACCAGCAGCATTGAGTGGAGTGTCGTATACACTAAAAACGGGTACCCCCCCCATATCTGTTATTTTGTTATACATTAAGTTAAATTTGAATATATCTGGCATCAACTTAACAACCGCAGAGGTATCATTGAGTTGATCAAGTAGTAATTTGATCATAACCTCTTCTTTTAACGGCAAGCATATATATATTTCTGCATATTTACATTTTTTAGCATTTTCTAATAATTTTTTTAACTTATTATTTACACTTGAATTGTTTACTTTTTGTTCCAGCTCTTCTGTCTCGAAATGAAAAAATTCTATCTGGATATTAATTATTTTTTTATTTATTAAAGAGGCTAACTTATTGTTAAAACCACTGACTCCAACAATAGCAATTTTTTTCGGTGCAATCAGTTTTTTGATTATTTTTAAAATCAGATGCCGGATAACAATTTTTGCAATTATTGCAACGATTAATGAGTTAAACGCCCAAAGTGCGAGAACAAACCTGGAAAACAACTCACTTTTTTTTAATAAAAATAGCGCAACGATCAACACCATCCAGCTGATCATCCACGAGATTATAACCTTAGGAAACACAGATAAAAATTGTGTATTGTTAAAACCTTTATAGACGCCCGTATATTGCGATAATATTAAAAACGAAAGACCACCATAGCAGCTGAGAATTAAATATCGATCATCCGGCTCAACTTTAAGCACATAAACTATTAAGCAAACAGATACTAAGGGAGTAATTAAATCTAACAACCTGTAAACCCAGGTTATTGACGATTCTGAAATGTGAATTCTATCTCTCATTTTAAAAATAGCAACCCGTTTTTAAAGTGGAATTAACATTTGCATCCTGTAAAACCTACCACACTTTGGCATAATAAAAACTTTAGCTAAAAGCAAAAATTGTCTTAACAGGTCATGCTCGTATTTTGTAAATTATAATTATAAGAGCAATAGCTTTTATTATTTCTTTTAAATTCATAGCACTCTCTCTGGATTAATAAAACTGATATAAATTTTACTGATATAAATGAGTAAAGTAAATTATTTTGCTATAAAGAGTTCTCTGTGGCATGCAGGTGAAATAATGTTAACGATATGCCATAGGTTTAAATGCATCAATGAATTATCAGGTTTTATGACTCTGCTAGCGTTACTGCATGGAGCATGCATAACATATTGACTTTATTTGATTAGCCAGGGAAAAACTGCCATTCTATAGATCTTCACTTGTGCAGGAAGACCATTGTAGACAGAACACGTTATACAACGTTGAGAGTGGCAGCTTTATTCGTGCAACTATAGCTTTGGATATAACGAAATATCAACGAACATTATGCCGTACTACCCGCTGTTTTTCGATATTCCACTCCCTTTCTTTTTCTGATGCCCGCTTATCAAATTCTTTTTTTCCTTTCGCCAGAGCAATCTCTGCTTTAATGAGATGTTTTTTCCAGTACAGTTTTGTACACACACAGGTTTGCCCCTGCTGCTGAGTTGCACCAAATAATTTGCCTAACTCTCTCTTATTAAGTAGCAATTTTCTATCACATCGCGGATCTGCAATAATATGAGTAGATACTGTAGGTAATGGGGTAATATTGACACCAATTAGCCAGGCTTCACCATCTTTTAACAAGACATAACTGTCTGTTAGCTGCACTTTTCCATCGCGCAGACTTTTTACCTCCCAGCCAGACAATACCAGACCGGCTTCAAAAGAAGCCTGCAAAAAATATTCATGTCGTGCTTTTTTGTTGACCACTATTGTGGAACCGCCACTGGCGGATTTTCTTGATTTCTTTGCCATGAAGCAAATTATACGGTTTTTTAGAGTAAATGCCAGCAGCTGTAATAATTAAATTTATTTTATCTGTTATTCCTTTACGCAGGATAAAAATAAGCATTTAAAACAAGTGACTGAAAGACATCTCTATCGGAAAGGGGTGTCTTGTACAAAATTTGATAATTTACCTTGAAATGATTCGTATTATTCTGCGCTGATCATTCAAATAATACTAATATTGCTCTTTTCATACATGCAGCATTTTTGCCTTTTTTATTCGATTAATGGTTCGTACACTATAACCAGTTTCTTCGGCAATTTTGCTGGGGGGGACTCCTCTGTCGATTTGATCAATTATATCTTTTACGTTTTTTAGGTCTATATAGTATATTCCTGTTTTAATAGCTATCTCTTGACTCGAAACATTAGCTTTTATCAATACTTCCTTAATTGTCGATTTACTATAACCGTATTTACTGGCAATCACCTCTTGAGGTATTTTGTTTTCGTCCGCAATTATAGCCTCTACTTTCTCTTGCGATATCTCTATATCCCCTACTTTTATAGCACTTTCATTTTTAGTCTTTTGAGTTGTTGTTTTTTTCTGTTGCAGAACCTTTTCTTTAATATGCTCCTCTATAAATTTTACTGTCTTTTCTGAAGGTTCTTGTAGTTGAACATTATTATTCTCATTGATGGGTTCTTGCACTTCACTATTAGCTTGTTCCCGTATTATTTGATCAACGATCTTTGCACTATAACCCACAGATGTGGCTATTATGTCTGCTGGGAATCCATTTTTGTTGAACTCAATTATAGTTTGTACTTCCTTTGGTGATATTGTTACTTTTCCTAATACGATAGCGCTGGTTTCACTTTGCTCCTGATTATCTGGCGAGCATACAGGAAGCGCTTCAGCTGCTAAACCA
>JAPORK010000567.1 GCA_026710285.1 Endozoicomonadaceae bacterium
TCTCTGCTATCAGAGTCTTCAGCAAAATCAGCTATAAAGGCATGACTGGCGACATTCAGCTCATTTTATTTATCAGGGTATGAATTGTAATCTTCGCTTTCACATCCCAGGGCTTACGCACCAAGAGAATGATTCTTAATAACCAAATAAAACAATTACTTTTTAAGCAAAAAATGTACAGATGTTCATAGTTTTATACCTTATCAAAGACTGATCAACGGTCAATTAGAAGTTAAAATGCACAGATTGAGTCTCAATAAAGTGTTATATGAAGCCCCGAATGAGAATGATTCTCTTGGTGCGTAAGTCATTTTTCATATCCGCTTTGATCTATGCTTCCATCTTCGCTTTCATCTTTGCTTTGATCTTCGTTTTGATCTTCGTTTTGATCTTTGTTTTGATCTTCAAATGTAATTGCATCTGTCTTCCCGTCTACAGTAAAATCTGTACAATTTTCATATTCAATTGCTGTACATACCCAGTTAAAAGGTGAACGGTTGTTATTTTCAATTACTGTTGTACTGTCGTTTTCTATCTTGCTGCTGATACAGTTATTCTTTGTTTTATTTGAATGCTGATCTTCCTTAGTATACGTAGGATTAGACACAAACGAATGAAATTTTGAGAAAAAACCTCCGGCAAATAAGGTTTTTGGGATTAAGGTTGTAAAAATTAATGCGAGTATCATGATAAGTTTATTCATTGTTTCGATTTCTCAATTGATTGTTAATACTAAGCTCTTTTCTGTACAGCAGTACGGTCTCTTTAATGCCTTGTCAGGTATTATGACGACAAACATTACTCCTGAGCATGCTAATTATATTTTATTCAAAGCGGCTATAAAAACTTAATTTCTGAGGTTTGTCAATCCTTTATGTTTTGTTTTAGTACCGGGGGTTTATTATGTTTATTTACTTTTATACAAGTGTCTGTTGCATGTATCATTTATAGAAAATACGCTGTAAGTTACGTATTAACTACTCTGTTTGTTCTTTTAAATCTTTCTTCTTTTTCGTGCAAATGGTTCTGTCTGTTATAACAGTTGTTATATAAAAAAACAAGCTTAAACCAGATCTGTTAAAAGTCAAAAGATGTGTGATTTGGAAACTTTATTTAAGGAATATTATGTGATTTTTTTAGATGGCGGCTGTCATATTATACAGAAAATCAATTTAAAAACCTTTGCCCGGAAATAAAAAAAGAATTTTCTGTAATATGATATTGCTTTTAAATAACCTGGTTAGCAGAGATGACAATCCACTATATTCCTGAAACTAAATATTTACTCTGTTGTTCTAACATGCCTGTTGAGAAATTATTAATTTTTTATATCTGACTAATAAAACTGAGGAGAACAGATAAATGGAGAGTTTGTACGGATTTCGATCGCCCGGACCTGTAGTTTCAGGTACGCAAAGTGGTATGACTGATTGCGGCAGAGAAAATCTTAATATAAATAAAGTTATAGAAACAATTGCAGGTAGCATAGGTGGTATGGATTTAGAGAATCTGAGTTTTCAACTGTTAGATGATGATTACACAAAAAGGAAAACAGGTTCTTACAATGGTGATGTACAGTTAAGTCATTTGTTACATTTTTGGAAAAACAAAAGACCACAACAATTTAATCTGGATACCTTAATTGAGGCATTCAGATCTATTGAGCGACATAACATTGCTTATAAACTGGAACAAATGAATATTGAGAAACCCGGCTATTTTCTGAATTCTTATCATGAGGGTCAGAGACACAGCTCATCTCACCCACTGCCTTCAATTGAGATACTGAAAAAAGAACTATATGGTGTTGCAGCAGACTGGCATTCTTTTGCTGAACAGTTACTGGAGTATGAGGAAGTAGAAAGAATTGATGTAGATATGGCTATGAGTGGTTGTACAGAGAAGCTTAACAAAGTGCTGGAATTATGGACAGAGAAATGTCCTGATGCCAGTATGGAAACACTGATAGCGGCATTAGAATCAAAGCGTGTTTCCAACATCGCTCTGGCGGAAAAAATAAGCGAAAAATTTGCAGGGCAGGCGAGTAAGTCAGTTACTTCCCGACAGTCAGCACAAACCTCTGAAGCAACATATGTTGATCTGCAGGAACAGTATGCTGCATTACAGCGCAACTACACAGATATGCAAGAGCAACGTAAAAAAGACATGGCAGAACTTACCCGGGCGAATCATCAGATTCAAACGTTACAAACCATAGTTTCCATGTATGAGCGACAGCTATCGATCAAAGCACAAGAAGTAAAGCAATTAGACGAAAGATATCAACAGTTATCTGTACGGGCAATCAGTGCTGAAGACAGATGTCGACAGCTTGAGCAGGAAGTTCAAAGGCTGAAAAGACCGGCTTCTCACAGAAATACAGATGAAACAGAAATACCAGCGGCAAAGTGTCCTGCTCCTTTGCTGCCATCATCAGGTGTTTCGCAAGTCCTTGCCAAAATAGGAGAGTATCCGTCCCATACTCCGGTTTCTTCCTGCCCGCACATGAAAGGTCTTCATCGCTTCATGGTTGATCTTGCGCTGCACTGGCATCATCTTGGTGCAATGCTGGGGCTCCAGGACGGAGTATTGAATCTGATAAAGGCAAATCATCCCAATGATTGTTGGTCTGCTTACAGGGATGTATTGCAAAAATATCTCCAGACTACACCAGGCGCTTCCTGGTCAAAGTTTGCCAAAGCTGTATATGACATGTATGCTGATCAGCAACGACCAAAAGAAGAGGCTGATAAAATATTTCTTGATATACTTGAAGTCGGGGCAAAACCTTCTCGTTAAAATACAGCAGTGTGACTGAAATCCCCCCTGAATGCTGTTTTTTTGGTCACACTTTTCAGACGCTGACTTTTAACCCGGCAGGTTGCCTGTTACTGAATATCCAGGCTTTTTTGCATAAAACCGTGGGCTGAGCTTGTGGAAGCCCAGAGGTCAAAAGCAGCCGGGTTTCGACAAGCTCAGCCAGCAGATATACTGGCATCAGGCTTAGTCTACGGATATGTTGGCATTAGGCTCATCCAGCGGACATGGTGGTATTGAAGTTGTGTGCCGTGGGCTGATATTATCTGAATCCGCCTGCATTGGTTTGTCCATTTCCGGATAACATGCGTTTTGCAGGATTTAGGTATGAAAGAGAGCTGAAAGATACGGTTTTACCGCATGCCTGATAAACAGTTAAACGCTCTTTTTTATGGCTGACAGATTTAGTTACTGATCAGTCATACAAATAATACACATTTTGGTTTACTTTCATACATTTTTTTTGGAATCTATACTAACTTTGTTTTAAAAATATAAAACTTCGGGATGCTGCATTTAGCCTGAAGTAACAATAGCTGCATAGTGGAATGATATGAATATTATCCAAACAATTTTTGCCTTTATTATCAGTCTGGGTATTCTTGTGAGTATTCATGAGTGGGGACACTTCTGGGTTGCCAGAAAAATGGGCGTTAAAATATTACGTTTTAGCATTGGTTTTGGAAGACCACTGCTCACCTGGCACGATAAACAGGGTACTGAATTTGTATTAGCACTTATACCTTTAGGCGGCTATGTAAAAATGCTGGATGAACGTGAAGGCGATGTACCCGAAAGCTCCCTGCACATGACTTTCAACCGTAAAAATGTCTGGGCCCGAATAGCTATTGTGATTGCAGGTCCGGTTGCTAACTTTATTTTGGCAGTTGTTGCACTATGGCTCATGTATCTGATTGGTATAAAAACAATCGTACCCACCATAGGCAGAGTTATTCCGAGCTCTCCTGCTGCCAAAGCGGATCTTACAGCAAATGCACGTATTGTTGCAATAGATGGTAAAACAGTAAAGTCATGGAATGATATTAATTTAGCGCTGGCAACACATATTGGTGAATCAGCGCCTTTTCCGGTAACAACACAGTTGCCAACAGGTGAGCAAACACATATGGTATCAATTCAACAGTGGCCAAGAAGTTTGGAGCATCAAAGCTTGCTGGAAATTTTAGGTGTTGAAACCTGGTTTCCAACAGTCCCTTCAGTTATAGGCAAAGTGATCCCTGGCTTACCGGCTGATAAAGCAGGCTTAAAACAGAATGATAAAATTCTGACAATTAATGATCAGCCTGTCCATGACTGGAGCGCAATGGTAAAAATGGTTCGCAGCCATCCAAGTGTTCCTCTTCATTTTGAAATATTAAGAAATCAACAAACTGTTTCATTAACCATTACTCCGGAAAAACAGGTTCAGGGAGATGCAATGACCGGTTTTATTGGTGCAGAAGTTAAGCCGGTACACTGGCCGGATAATCAAATTGTTAATCTCTCATATAATCCTGTAACTGCATTGAGTGTCGCTATTTCAGAAACTATTTCGCTGGCTCATATGACAATTCACTCCTTAATTAAACTGATTACTGGCATTTTATCTTTGAATAATTTGAGTGGACCTATTACTATTGCAAAAGTAGCAGGAGAATCTCTGCGTTCGGGCTTTGAAAGTTTTCTGTATTTTATTGCGATGTTAAGTGTGAGTTTAGGTGTAATTAACTTACTGCCTGTGCCTGCACTGGATGGTGGTCATCTGTTTTATTTTTTAATTGAGGCTGTTCGTGGCAGACCTGTTTCGCAAAAAATACAGACTTTTGGTCTGCAGTTAGGTATTATTATTGTTCTGTGTGTTATGCTGTTAGCTTTATATAATGACTTTAGTCGCTTGTGATCATGGCTTCAGACTTTATAAAAAATACAAACGATATACACAAAACCTTATCGACAAAAACTTTTACTAAAATCAGGTGTGCAGCTGCCAACGAAAATGATAAATTTACTTAATTATTTAAACCCTAAGAAAAAAAGCGGTTCAATGAAGCGATTACTGTTACCCTTGGTGTCTGGTCTTTTTATTACCAGTCAGGTCAGTGCCCTTGTAGTTAAGGATATTAAGCTTGAAGGTTTGCAACGTGTCTCATCCGGAACAGTTTACCAGGCTTTGCCCATATCAAAAGGTGAAGATGTAGACAGTCAACATCTGGCTGATGCGGTTAAAACCCTTTTTAAAACAGGCTATTTTACCGATATTAAGCTTGAGCATGATGGTGATACCCTGATTTTTAAATTTACAGAACGGGCAACCATCGGTCACATTGAGATCACCGGCAATAAAATTGTTAATAAAGATAACCTGAAAAAAATTCTCCGTCAGGTACATCTGGCAGAGGGTGATATGTATATGCCTGCCACATTAACTGAAATTCAGCAAGAACTTAAAAAACAATACGTATCTCAGGGGCGTTACAATGCCTCTGTAGAAACTGAGGTTACCCCTAAACCAAATAACCGCGTGTTTATCTCCATAAAAGTTAATGAAGGAACAGTCACTAAAATTCAAAAAATTAATATTGTGGGTGCTCATGCATTTAGTCAGGAAACTTTGCTTGATATATTACAGCTAAAAACAAAAAGCTGGACATCACTGCTAAGTGGAAGCGATAAATATTCTAAAGAAAAACTAGCGGGTGACTTAGAAACGCTACGTTCCTATTATATGGATCATGGTTATATTAAATTTCAGGTTATATCCAAGCAAACATCTGTTACTCCCGATAAAAAATATGTTTACATTACCATCAACATTGATGAAGGTAAACAATATAAATTAGGTGCGTTAAAGCTGGCCGGTAATTTAATTTTTCCTGAAAGTGAAATTAAAAAATTAATCACAATAAAACCTGGTAAAGTATTTATCCGCAAAGATATTATGAATATTGCAGATAAAATTACTGATAAACTGGGAGACAGAGGATATATTTTTGCAGATGTTAATCCGGTGCCTGATATTGATGAAAAAACACAACAAGCCAACATCACTTTTTTTGTTAATCCGGGTAAGCAGAGCTATGTACGGAGAATTAATTTTATTGGTAACACCCGTACGCGAGATGAAGTACTTCGCCGTGAAATGCGCCAGCTTGAAGCCAGTCTTGCCAATAAAAGCGATATAGCTAATTCAACAGATCACCTTAACCGGACGGGATTTTTTAGAAATATTGATTTAAAGACAACGCCGGTTGATTCATCCTCTGATCAGATTGATCTGAATTACAATCTTGAAGAACAAAATTCCGGCTCTCTTATGGGAAGCCTTGGTTACTCTCAAAGTGAAGGTTTTTTGCTGGGCGCTTCTGTTGTTCAGAATAATTTTCTGGGGACAGGTAATGCCGTTTCACTGTCTGCCTCAACCAGCAAATCTGAACGTAATTATAATTTTAGCTATGATAACCCTTACTATACTGTTGATGGTGTTAGTCGTGGTTTTGATCTGTTTTATAACACCACTGATTATAAAAAGAGTGATATTACCAATTATAATATTGATCGCCTGGGAGCAGGTGTTAATTTTGGTTATCCGGTTTCAGACATTTCTCGTTTGTTCTTTTCGTTAGGCTTTACAAAAACAACAGTCAAAGAGGGTAATCATCCTGCTTATTTTGTGCAAAAGTATCTGAAAGACTATGGAAAACAATACGATACATTCTCACCCAAAATGGGTTGGTATCAATCTAAATTAAACTATGGTATATTTCCGACAGCAGGACATGAACAAGTTTTTAGTCTGCAGTTAGGACATCCGGGCAAATCTTCTCAGGCATTTTACCGACTTAACTATGACGGTCTCTATCTGCATCCGTTAAACGATTCTTTGTCAATAAAACTCCATGGGCATGCCGGTTACGGTAACACTTTTAAAGGCAAAGGGTTGCCCTTTTATGAAAACTTTTTCGGTGGTGGACTCGGTTCTGTAAGAGGCTTTTCTTCTCAGGGTTTAGGTCCTCAGGCTTTGCGTAAAGAAGATGTGACACCCGCAAATGATAAGAATAAAGTATTAAAAGACGCTTATGATCCTATTGGAGGCAATATTGTTGCTGATGGCTCAGTAGGGCTTGTCTTTCCAGTTCCTTTTGTAAAAGACAAGCGTTCAATGCAGGGTAGTCTGTTTCTGGATGCAGGAAATGTATGGTCTACAAAATGTACAAAATATAAGACAGCTGATGGAAAGGATTATGTTATCAATTGCAGACGTCCTGGTTTCAATAGCATAGATTACAGTGTAGGTGTTGGAATCGACTGGTTAACACCTATTGGTCAGTTGAGTTTTAATTTTGCTAAACCGCTTAAGAAACAAAAAACTGATAAGCAACAAATCTTTCAGTTTAATATTGGAAAATCTTTTTAACAGTGAATTATTTTTTTAACCGGGGGTAGTCCCCGGTTGAATGTAAAAAAAACCGGAAGTAAAGCATCGCAGCATCGCCTTATTGCAGATCAGCAATTGATGGAAAGTGCAGACTGATTGCTTAAAATCCTGTAATGATTAAATTTTTTGTATATTCTTCATTTTGGAAGATTTCTGCTTATACAGGAATAATAACATAATCCCCTGGTTGATCTTGTCGAAGTCATAGTGAATTCACATTTGTGTGAAAATGGCAGAACAAAAGGAAACACAAAATAAGCTAATATTATGTGGTACCCTGATGGATTCTAAATTAGTGAAGGTGCAGCAATTAAAGCCGGAGAAAAAATGACTAACTTTATCAGAAACGTGCGACTGGTACTTAATACTTTCATTCCTCAACGTAAGAAGCCAGATCATCATCATAAAATACCTGAGTCAGATAAAGCAATTTCAGGGAAAGTAGTTGTTTTTACCGGTGGTACTGATGGCATGGGACGTGTTGCCATTGAAATGCTTTACAGCATGGGTGCTCATATTATTCTGCCTGGCAGAAATAAAGCTAAAGGTGAAAAGGTTATTCAGGAAATTACCACTTCTGGTGGATTGGGTACAATTGAATTTTTAAGTTGTGACCTTTCTATACTGGAAAGTGTGTGTTCATGTGCAGATCATATTCTGACTAAGTATGACAAAATAGATATTCTTATCAATTGCGCCGGAGGTAATTATTCTCGGAGAGTTGTAACTTCAGAAGGTTTTGACAGTTGCTGGACAAGTAACTATCTCGGACCCTTTCTGTTGACTAAGCTCCTGCTTGAGAGGATCAAAAATGCGGAAAGTGGCAGAATAGTTAATCTCAGTTCAGCAACAGAAGCGCTGGGTCATATCAATTTTGACGATATACAGATGGAGAAGGGATGGAATGCACTCAAATCCTACGCTCAGGCAAAACTTGCAATGAATATGTTTACCATTAATCTGGCACAAGCGCTTAAAGGTACAGGTGTTACAGTTAATTCTTTAAACCCTGGTTTCATAAAGTCTAACCTCTTGCGGAATTTAAAAGGATTTGAGGGGTTCTTTCGTATCATTATGAAATTTTTTGCATCTCCCCCTGAAGTAGGTGCTGATCGCATTGTCAGGTTGGCGATCTCTTCAGAATATGAGGGTGTAAGTGGTGTTTATGTTTCTGAAGATACAATTACACTTCCAAATCCTGAAGCTCAGGATGTAAATTTACGGAAAAAATTGATGGAAATCAGTGAGTCATCGGTGAACAAATGGTTAGAAACAGTTTGAATGGGTAGTGTCCAATGTGTTGTGTCTGTCCCTTCATCACAAAAAAGGAGCCAGCGGCTCCTTAAAGTAAAATTATTTTCCGAACGACAGGAATATTATTCAAGATATTGTTGAAATGGTCCCATATCCTTCATTTCCAGTGTCTTTTTCCAGCGGCCTTTTACAAACGTTAGCTGATCATCATTAAGCTTTTTCTTTAGCTTACCTGAGATAATATCTTCAGCTATTTGTTCTTTAATGCGGTCAGTATCTATGGTATCTAATGTCTGTTCATAGTAAGCTTTCAGGTGTTTTGCATCGAGAAGCTCAACACTACTCATTGCAAGAATAGCTTCTCTTATCTCATTACCTGAACCTCCAGGGATGTCATCGCTAACAGCAGCGGGAGTTCCTGCTTTTGCTGGTACCTGATCAGTAGCAACAGAGGTTGGTGAAGTTTCCTCGGGTACAGCAGGTTCTTTGGGTGCAGGAGCTAATGGAAGCGGTGGAGGTGGTGCAGGGATTGCAGCAGATGATGGAGGTACAGTATCTTCAGAAGGCACAGCAGGTGATGCAGGGATTGTATGTTCTTCAATATCATCATCAGGCCACCTGATACTAACCAGTGCTTTTGTTTGAAGAATATCCTTACTCTTTAAATACAGTAATTGCTGTTGTACTTCTTTGGGAAATTTTGACCATGCAACAGAAAGTTCTGTATCCTCCTGCAATTTACTCAACTCTATATCATAAAAGCCCATGAGATACATTGCACTCTTATCTATTACTCCTGCCGCATATAGTTGGCGTGCACATTTCATTAACCTGTTTTCAGATAGCCTGGTGTTTTCTTTTACCAGACCAAGCTGTCTCATTATTGAACGACGAATAGTTTTCAGCACCAGATAAGATTTTTGCGGGGCGAGTGTTTTTTTATCAACAGGCAGTGCACTCTCTTTGTCTGTTAATTCCACTATTGCTTCACAGATTTCATTGTCACTGGCATTCTCTGAGACTCCAAGCATTTCATGAAAATTACACTGCGCAAGTTCTTCTGTCACAAGACCTTCCGGGATCAGACCCTGCAAACACAAAGATACTTTTTGCTCTGCGGGTAGTACAGTTACGATATCTGTGTAAGGAACTTCTGCGGCTATCAAATCAACAAATGTTATTGTATTTTTCTGGTGTAACTGTAAAAGCTTTTGTATGACACGTGGTGGAGACAACAGACCTTCTGCTGTCCATATTGTAAAAAGTCTGTCCTCTGTATGTTGTTTTAAGAATTCTATTTGTTTAAGGTTGATTTTAAGTTCATCTTCAGTAAGACCTGCTTCCCATAATGTATCCGGACTCAGTTCTCCAGCATTAATCAGTGCTTTGACCTGCTCTGCAGAAAGGTAGCTAAGAATTTCAGTGGGAGTAAAATTAAGTGTTAGTAGTTCATGTACAGAAAGCTTTCCATTGGCACATGCCTGACATAGTTTATTATTTAATGTTGCGGATAATGCTTTAGGTGTTTCGGTTTGTACCAGTTTAATCACCTCGTCCTGCGTATAAATTTTAGCCAGCCTGTTTAGTCTGTTAACTTTATCTTTCCCACCAAGCAGATGTAGTACTTTAAGACAGGACTCCGCACCATACTGGTTGTTTAAATGTGTAAAGGCATTTACATAAAACTGATTGAATGTAGCATCGTTGCTCTGAGGTAAAGGATCACCAAAATATTGTTTCATCTTCTCTCTTGTCCATGCTGCTGAAACAATATTGTTAGGTACTTCCGGACTAGACCACTCCATACCTTTAGGAAGATTTACAATGGAAGTGGGTTCAAGAATTTCAATAATTGCTAACTGCCTGCGTAGCTTGTCTCCATTAGGAATGAGTTTGCATATTTCTTCATAAGTGGCCTGATTAATCTTTCCCAGACTCCTCAACTGATTTAATATCTGAAACTGAGCATCTGTCGGAGCTTCCGGGTGTACACCCAGTAGTAACATTACAATGCTTCTGTCGCTAACACCCGCTTCATTCAGCTCTTTTTTTGATACAACACCTTTTGCGTACTGTGTGACCAGACGTCTTTCAGCAGCCTGCATATCGAGAGGGATCATACTGTCAAGTGATAATTCTTTTAACTGGGTTCGTTCCTTTAATGTTGAGAGTAGCTGTGTAAATGATTTAAACTCTTCATTTACTGGCATTTTTTCCATCATTCTTTGTAGCTGCTGTTGCTGATGAGGCAATGCCTGTTGACTCTTTGCAAGTAAACTAAAATAAACCTCCCTTTTGTAGTCTTTCAGATTGGCTGTATTCTTATTATCAATTCCGATCGTTTCCAGCATTACATGCAATGGTATTTTTAGAGCACTTATCTCCTGAGGGGGAATAACCTGGTTCCAGACAATTTCAGCAAGTACATACTCAAGTGTCTTAAAACCGACTGCTGTTTTTTGATTGTGCCGCAGATCATTTATTAATTTAGCAGTTAATGGCATTTTTTTACGATTAAATTTTTCTATTTTAGGTAAAAGTGCACTGCTAACAAGTTCAAGACGTTTGTTGTGTAATTTCCGATCCTTAGATTTTTTTGTCTGATCAACATCAATTGTTCTCCAGCTATAGCTATCAACAGGTGATGGACTGTGTGACTTTTTCGCTGCATCTACAGTCTCTTCTAAACTTGTAAAATCATCTGGTGTTTCAGTAACCTCTTTAATTTCTCCGTGTGTAAGTTCTGGTTTTTCTCTCATTTCTTCGGGCGTAGGTATTGGTTCTTCTCTAAAGTTGAATGTTGTATTTTCTTCAGGAGGAGCAAAATTAATAAGTGCTTTTTTTGTGGCTACTCTTTTCTCACGTTGCTGAACCATTGCAGGTTGGTTCAAAAAGCCAGAAAACTCATCATCCCAATCCATTGGATCGTACGGATCAGCATCATTTTCATTCTTGGTTATTGGTTCCGGAACAATTTCGTTTGCAAGCTCAGTAATTCGTTCACCTTCCTTTGCTGCTATATCACCTGGTTCCAAAACCTCATGTTCTTCGGCAGAAAAGGTGTGTGACCCGGCAGTTGGTTGTGCGGTAAATACCTGATCAGACTCGATAGTAGAATCCTGTTGGTTTCCATCAGTGTAAAACTTCGGACTGGTGGTAACCTGAACAATTTCATCCTCACCCAAAGGGTTTTCCAGGACAATGTGATCTGTAACAGAAAGCACTTTATATCCATGCTTGTCTATTGATTCTTCGCTATCAAAATAAGCTATACGTGGACCTTTTGATTTCAGATTATCTGCCTGAACAGACTTATCAGCTTTACCAGGCTGATCAAATTTAGATATATCAGGAAAATCAGGATCGTCTACTTCAAAAAGTTCTTTTGTAGCTTTTTCCCTGGCAGATAAAAAACTACGATATTTTTCCATCTCTTCACGATTTGGAAAAACCTGCACGGACTCTCCATTGATTGTTACTTTAAACTGTCCACTTAAGGCCAGATCGTCCTGCACAATAATACCTTTGAGGCTGAGACGATCTGCTCCTGGCTGCTGATAAGTTCTTATTTTTGGTGGTTTTTCGGATGATGATGTTTGTAATTGACTGGTACTTTCATTAATATCTGTTACCGAGCTGTTTGCAGTATCAGCAGATGCAATACTGTCAAAATAACCGCTGTCATCAAGATCATCACTTGTAGTTTCAACAGCATTATTCACTTTGGGAGAAGCAACTCCTTTCATATAAGCGGGAAGAGTACCAGGCGGTAATGCTGTAAATTCTAAAGAATCACTCCCCAGCAGCGGAGTAACTGTCATTAATGACATTCTTCCTTTATCAGACTGGAGATAGCATACCTTTTTTGCTTCAGCATTGAGTACAAATAATAAGCTTTTTGTAAGTGCCTTCCATTGATTCAAAGCAAATGGAGTGACTATAGTTTTTCCTGGTGCATCATTAGGATTGCTGGATATTTGTGCTTTTAACAGGTCTTCATTTCTTTTCTGAACAGTATCCAACACTTTCTGCCAGGAACGCTGCCCCGCTGCAAATGGTTTAATTTCTGCCTTTAGATTCTCAACCAATTGCATCTGTAACTCTTTTGGCTCATCCGGTATGGGCCAGTTATCTATGAATTCAGCAAGTAATTGCTCAAGATGTAAATTTACACCTGCAATATCGGGAAACACTTCAAGGTGTTTTCCACTAGCTGTGTTGACGCTGAGTGTTCCTCCCTGTTGATATTGAGTGATAATCTGTCGTGGTAATGGGTGAGATATTGCGCCTCGTTTTGTAAAAACGAATTTATTTTTAGCATCAATATAAGGGATTGTAGCGTCAAATTGTTTTGATAAGCGTTCCTGTAATTTCATTGATTTTTTACATAAGCGCCGATGATGATATTCTTTACAGGAAAGCTCTTTTGGACGTTTTCCAACGTATTGCAGTATTTTATGTAAAATATAATGACGATAGCCGACCTTTTTTTCCCCGATAATAACTTTTGAGCCTCTGCCAAGATAAACAAGCTTGCCATCTAAATACATTCCTCTGCCATCTTTGCGCTCAAAAGCCTGGGGGTTTTTAACTAACTCTCTTTGAAAATGGTCGAGTTTATATTTTCTGTTGGTTAATGCTGTTGGTGAAGCACCAGCGGATGATGATTGCATTCACGTTCCCTCGTAAGATTAAAGTCCTGAAGATGAGTGGTTATTTTTTTAATTCTCTATTAAAGAAGAATAGACAGTAAAATGACAAATGTGTGAATACAGGCATTATAAATAACTGATGTCATGCGGCTATACAAGCAAGTCTTCTGGGTTCATCAAAGTTTTATTTGTGTACAGATCGGATTAGTTGTCAAAAAACAGTGGAAAAGCAACTATACTGCCTGACTTTATCTTCAGTGGATAAAAATAGGTAGCACA
>JAPORK010000515.1 GCA_026710285.1 Endozoicomonadaceae bacterium
GGATACAATCAAGTGAAACAATACATCTGTCTTTTATTATTTAAGCTACAATATCAACAACAGGAAAACACAACTTATGTCGCGAGATTTATTAGTCTATACAAATATTCTTAGCATTGTTGGTGATATTCTTCGTGTTGAAGTTCCTGTTATTGATGGAAATGATGCAAATGCACTTTATGGAGATCTGGTACTTATTGAACAGGATAATCAACCTGTATCACTTGCACAAATTATTAAAATAAACCGTAATGAAGTATCGTTACAGGTATTTTCAGGTTGTAAAGGTTTATCAACCGGTGTATCTGTTCGCTTTTTGAATCAGCCAATGAAAGAGATTTAGGCGCCTGATATTCTTGGGCGTGTTTTTAACGGGTCTGGTAAACCTGTTGATAACGGTCCCTCATTAGAACACGAATCAAAAGTAGAAATTGATGGTCCTTCAGTAAACCCTGTGCGTCGTTTACTGGCTTCGCGTATGGTACGAACTAATATCCCGATGATCGATGTTTTTAATACACTGGTTGAATCACAAAAAATTCCTATTTTTTCTGTATCCGGCGAACCTTATAATCAATTATTAGCGCAGATTGCCATAGAGGCAGAAGCAGATGTCGTTGTTTTTGCCGGTATGGGACTGGTTTTTGATGATTATTATTTCTTTACTGATGCTTTTGAAAAAGCCGGCGTTTATTCCCGTACAGTCATGTTTGCCAATCAAGCTATTGATCCTATCGTTGAGCGTTTAACTACACCTGATTTAGCACTTTCTGTCGCAGAACATTTTGCAACTAAAGAAGGTAAAAAAGTACTTGTTCTGATGACAGATATGACTTCATATGCTGATGCCATGAAAGAGATCGGTGTCGCAATGGATAAAATTCCTGCCAACAGAGGTTATATGGGAGACCTTTATTCACAGCTGGCAAAACGTTATGAAAAAGCAGCTGATTATAAAGGAGCAGGTTCTGTTACTATACTGGCAGTAACGACCATGCCAGGTAATGATGTAACCCATCCTGTTCCGGATAATACCGGATATATAACAGAAGGTCAGTTTTATCTGCATGACGGTATGATTGATCCTTTTGGTTCTTTATCACGTTTAAAACAACTGGTTGCCGGTAAGCAGACGCGTGAAGATCATCCTCAGATTATGAACGTCATGATTCGTTTTTATTCAGATGCAGTCAGTGCAAAACAAAAACGCACGATGGCTTTTGAACTTTCTAATTACGATCACAAAGTGCTGAAATTTGAAAAGCTATTTGTTAAACATTTTATGCAACTGGATGTGGTTATGTCACTGGAAAACGCATTGGATATGGCGTGGAAGATAATGTCAGAATGCTTTGAACCGGAAGAAACATTATTAAAACAAAACTTAATTGATAAATTTTGGCCAAAACACTAAGAATATATTCTATACTGCATACGTGAATTGTTGAGGTAAATTATGACCCAGGTTGCATTAAATAAAAGCGCTTTAAATAAAGAAAAACGCAGCCTTAAAACCTATAACCGTTATTTACCGGCCTTAGAATTAAAGCGTCAACAGCTCATGGCAGAACGTCAAAAAGAAAAAAAACATCTTCTCATGCTACGTGAAAAAATTAAACAACTTGAAAATGAGGCTGGTGAGAATATACCTATGCTGGCTAACCAAAAAGTGCATGTAGATAATTTGGTAAAGAGTGACTGTAAAATAAGTAAACAAAATATCGTGGGTGTAGCTGTTCCTGTTATTGAAACATTTAATATACAAACTATGCCTTATAGCTTATTAATTAAACCACACTGGGTTGACTCACTCGTTAAATATCTTGAACAGATGATCCGTTTACGTATTCAGCTGATGGTTGCTGAAAAACGTCATGCATTACTTGATTATGCCACACAAATTACTTCACAGCGTGTCAATTTGTTTTCCAAAATTTTGATACCTAAAACGAAAAACAATATTACAAAAATTAAAATATTTTTATCTGATCAGGACAGAGCCGGTGTTGTTAATGCAAAAATCTCTAAACAAAAACTAACTGATGTAGCATCATGAGTATTAAGCAACTAAAAAAAATCACTGTTTATGGTTTAGCCAACGAAAAGGAAGCAATTGTCGATGCTTTTCAGCGAATCGGATGTCTGCATTTAATTCCTTTGAGTAAAACTGAACAGCTATCAGAGACTGTATTAAGTAGAACAGAAGCAACAAAAATAGCACTGACTCACCTTAATAATTGCCCGGTTAAAAGGCGGATATCATATAAGCCTACAAAGCCAGTCAATGAGCTAGTAGATGATATTTTACAAAATAAGCGTCAAATGCGTGAACTCTCTGACAAACGTGACAAATTAACACAACGTATTAATGCCGTACGTCCATGGGGTAATTTTGATATTTCTTTAGTAAAAGAAAGCCCTGTGAAATTATGGTTTTACATGCTACCTCTCAAAGATATTGATGTGATAGATACACTCCAGTATCCCTACGAAATTGTCTGTACAAATCATCAATTTTGCTATCTGGTCATACTATCTGCAACAGAACCTGATACACAAACAATACCTTTAAAAAGAACCCACATCGGCAAACACTCTCTGGCTGAACTTGAACAAATGAGAGAAGATACTGAATTAATGCTTGATGAAAATCAACTGGAACGTATGCGTTTGACAAGATGGATTCATGTTATTAAACAGGCAGTGGCACAGGCTGAAGATAAAAGGGCTTTTAATGAAGCCTGTAATCTGGCACTTGACACTGAACAAATGTTTCTCATCTCAGGATGGATGCCCACAGACCATGAGCAGTCTGTACAAAAGTTAATAACACAGCATCAGTTAGCTGCTTTAATTGAAGATCCTGAGCCGAATGAGTCACCTCCTTCGCTCATTCAATTTTCAAAAACAACCGGTGGCGGATCAGACACAATGCTGTTCTTTACAACACCATCTTACCGTACATGGGATCCGGGAACTGTACTGTTTTTTTCATTTTCTCTGTTTTTTGGCATGATTATGAATGATGCCATGTATTGTATTTTGTTTGGCTTAATTACGCTACTTTTTCATAAAAAAATGGGTACAAGCTTGTCGGGTTGTCGCATGCGTACCATGTTTTACGCTATGTCGGTTACAGGTATCATATGGGGGATAATGGCAGACAGTTATTTTGGTGTAGAGCAGGAACAAGGTGTGTGGGGTATGTTGCATGTTATAAAAATGAATAAATATGGTCAGATGATGAAACTCTCTATCATTATAGGTGCAATTCATATCATCATTGCCAATATAGTTGTCGCCTGGAATCATCGTAAAACACTGCACGCTCTGGCTTACATTGGATGGGCTGGTCTTATTGCCGGTAGTGTAATACTATGGTTGGTTTTTCGTGAAGGCTCACCTCCATGGGAGTATTTATCGGGTCTGATAAGCATGATCATTATGATTATAGGTGCTTTGTGTATCCTGCTCTTTGAAAGTAAGAGACCTTTTAATAATTTAAAAAATATTTTATTACGTCTACTTGAGGGTGTTGGAGCACTCTGGCATATTACTGGTGCTTTCGGTGATATTCTCAGTTATATGCGACTGTTTGCATTGGGACTTGCAGGTGCATCACTGGCAAATACATTTAATGAGATGGCAAAAGAAGTGTTTCAGTCTTTTCCCAATATGGGCATTATTTTCTGTTTGTTAATCTTATTCTTTGGACATGGACTCAATTTAATTTTATCACTGATGGCTGCATTTGTGCATGGCATTCGTCTGAATGTTATTGAATTTTTTAAGTGGGCATTGTCTGATGAAGGCTATCCTTTTAAACCCTTTAAAAAACTGGAGGAATCTAACTGAATGAATGAATTTATTATTATGATGGGCTGGGTTGGAGTTTTTTCGCCTATGGCTCTGGGCTGCGCTGGTAGTGGATATGGCGTATCACTCACAGGTCAGGCTGCATGTGGTGCAATGTTAGATGTAGAAAGTGGTTATGGAAAATACATTGGTTTAAGTGCTTTACCATCAACACAAGGTATTCTTGGTATTGTTATCATGTTTGTTTTTATGAAACATATGGGGAAAACAGGTATGACCGTTGATATTGCCCCTGCTTTTTTCGGTATTGGGTTGTTTGCAGGTATTGGATTAATGTTAACCTCTTTATGTCAGGGGCGTGCTGTTGCAGCTGCTATTAATGCTGCAAAAAATAAACCAGAAATTTATGGACTCAGCATTGCACCCGCAGCTATTGTAGAAGGATTCTCTGTCTTTGTTTTTGTTTTTGCCCTGGTTTTAGCAGAGCTAATTCCTAAACTAGGTTGAGAGAGGGTGTAAAAAGAATGAACCAGTCTGTACAAAATGTTTCTGTTGGTGTTGATGAACTGTTAAAAAAATTACAGCAAGAAGGCGTTAAACAGGGTAAAACAGAGGCAGATGAAATCGTAACAAAAGCTAAACTAGAGGCTGAAAAGATAATCAGTCAGGCGACAGAAGAGGCAAATACGCTACTTACCAAAGCAAAAAAAGAAGCTGATTTTGTTAAAAATGCCGGCAAAGAGTCATTAGATATGGCAGCACGTAACACAATTTTAGAAGTGCAAAGTTATTTAATTGAGCAGTTTGCAGAAAAAATGCACGACATTATAACTTGTCAGATGAAAGATGATACACTGCTACAAAAAATAATTCTTGAAATTGCAGGACGTTCTGGTCTTTCCACAGAAAAAAATATCCAGGTAATACTACCCGAAGATGCTATAGATATAGAGTTATTACGCTCCCATCCTGAACAATTAAAAAACGACAGCTTAACCGGATTTGTTGCCGGACAGGCTTATGATTTATTAAAAGAAGGTATTACCGTTGTGGTTAATAAACAGCAAAAAACCGGAATAAAATTTTGTTTAAAAGATAAAGATATTCAGATTACACTGGATGAAAATACCGTTAGTGAAATGCTTCTGAAATATTTACAGCCACGTTTCAGAGCTTTGCTTGAAGGTATCGTGCATTAAATGATTTCATCAGTTAAAATTTTTTTTATGCCAGGATTTATATATGACAAGTGATTACTATACTTTGCTGACTTCACTACCTTATATGAAATCACTTTTTGGCAGCAGAAGAACACCGATATCCCGTTATCAACTGAATAAACGTCTTTCAATGTTATCAGAGGATGACCGAAAAATATTAACTCAAATTGAATTGCTCTTATTCTGGGAATATCCTGACAATACAGAGGAGCAGCAATTAATTCGTCTTGCCAATGAAACCGTTGCAGCAATACAGAGTGATTCTCTGCGTGATTTTGTTATTTATGAATTAAATCGTCGTACATTAATTATGGCTGTTAGGTTAAAACTTGCAGGAGCACCGATGCCTACTAAACCCTGCTGGAGCTATGGAACTTATTGTGGTTATATGCAGAATAACTGGGGTTCACCTTCTCTTGGATTACACAATACTTTTCCTGAAATCAGTCAAATAACTGAAGCTATGAGTAATAATGAAACACTCAAGGTAGAAAAAATTATATTACAGAGTATGTGGAAACATGCAAGTAAACTGTCGATGCGGCATCATTTTGACTTTGAATCTGTTGTCGTTTATTTAGTGCGCTGGAATCTGATTCATAATTTTGTCTCTCAGAATAAAGCAGAGGCAGCTACACGTTTTAATGAATTAGTAAACAAAGAGCTTAAAGATTTTGATACCAGTTTATCGTTTATAAAACAATGAATAGAATAATAAATTAATCTGAAATACACTCAGATTATAGATAATTTTAATTCATATCTACCCAGGAAATTTAAGTGTATGAATACAGATTTACAAATGCAGGCAACAGCTAAAGTTGTTGGTGTAAATGGTGATGTATTAACGATAGAAATTTTAAACAAACAACATCACTTTATGAAAAATGAAGTTGTCTATGTTGTTCCATCCCGCAAACAAAATGAAAAAATTGCTGAACAACTCATGGCAGAGGTATTGCGTATACAGGAAAATACGGCAGATATTCAGGTATTTGAAGATACTCGGGGTATTGCTGTAGGCGACAACGTATATCAAACAGGTCATTTACTTTCTGTGGAACTTGGACCGGGCATTCTTAGTCAGATCTACGACGGTTTACAGAATCCACTGGAAAATATTGCAAAAAAACATGGTCTCTTTTTGCAACGTGGCATTAAAGAACATGCACTTAATCGTCAAAAAGAGTGGTCTTTTTTTCCTGCGGTTCGTATTGGAGATAAATTACGTGCAGGTCAGGCTTTTGGTCATGTAGAAGAAGGTAAATTTATTCATCAGATTATGATACCTTTTGATCAGCAGGGTTATGTCACCATAGAAAATATCCACGAGGGTCATTTTACCGTTGATGCAGAAATTGCTGAAGTGCGTGATGAACAGGGACAGTTAAAAAAACTGACGATGATACAAAACTGGTCAGTACGCCGTTCCATCGCTCAAACCTTGCTAAATTCAAAAAATGGAGAGACAAAACGGTTATTTCCCTGTGAACCTTTGATCACGCAGCAACGTATTGTTGATACTTTTTTTCCCATTGCCCGTGGCGGAACAGCCTGTATTCCCGGTCCATTTGGTGCAGGAAAAACGGTACTCCAGCACCAGCTTTCAAAATATTCAGATATCGATATTGTCGTGGTTGTAGCCTGTGGAGAACGTGCCGGTGAAGTGGTTGAAACCATTGAAGAATTTCCACAATTAAAAGACCCCGGTGGAGCAGGAAAGTTAATAGATCGTACCGTTATTATTTGTAATACGTCTTCTATGCCGGTTGCTGCACGTGAAGCCTCTATTTATACCGGACTGACGTTGGGTGAGTACTATTGCCAAATGGGATATAATGTATTGCTGCTTGCCGATTCTACATCTCGCTGGGCGCAGGCCATGCGCGAAACTTCAAACCGTATGGAAGAAATTCCCGGAGAAGAAGGTTTTCCTGCTTATATTGATTCTTCCATCAAAAGTTTATACGAGCGCTCAGGCTTTATTCGTAATGAAGATGGTAAAACAGGCTCACTGACTATGGTGGGTTCCGTATCACCCGCCGGTGGTAACTTTGAAGAACCCGTAACACAATCCACACTGGCAACAGTTAAATGTTTTTTAGGTCTTTCTTACGATCGTGCTTATAAACGTTTCTTTCCAGCCATTGATCCACTTATTTCATGGTCTCGTTATCTGGAGCAATTAAAACCCTGGTATGATAAAAACATCTCTGCCGAATGGGTTGATATCATTAAGGAACTGAAAGCGCTTGTTAGCAGAGGCGATGACATTCATCAGATGATGCAGGTTACCGGTGAAGAAGGTATTTCTCTTGAAGATTTTATAACCTATCAAAAAGCACTCTTTTTTGATATGATCTACTTACAACAAGATGCTTTTGATGATATAGATGCTGCTTGCCTATTTATCCGTCAACAAGAGACGATACAAAAGTTGATACAAATTATTCGCCAGCAGTACATATTTGAAGACAAAGAAGTTGCCAAGAATTTTTTTATGAAACTGACCAGTTTGTTTAAAAATCTCAATTATGCACAATATCAATCTAATGAATATGATGGATATCTTGAAAAAATTGAAGCCATATGCTGCGAGAATATGCCCAAATCCAGAACAGAAGAAATAGCAGCGATATAAATAATGTATCAGTTACTAACTGATGTTATGCAGTAATGCTTTTTTATGGAGATTAATGTATTGTACAATGCATTCCATGAATAAACAACTACTCGACTCATAGTGACTATCTTATTAGTTCATTTGATTAAACTACAGCGACAGGATTGTCTCAGTTACTGGATGGTTCTGTCAGCCATAATAAAATCAGTTGTTTTCTTGCTGAAAGAAAATATACTTCGAAAGACCTGTGGAAAGAAGTAAAAAGTACTGTTTGACGTGGTCAACCTTTTATGGTGGTAATGCACAGAGCTTATGCATCAGTCACGATAAATGACTTAAGCAGACTTTCCAGATAGCTGCTGCTCTAGTTAGCCTTCTTTCTTTTACCCCTTATGCTGTGTTTGCTGGTTTTATCAGGATGTAAAATGTTCAAAAAAATAGAGGTTTTACATGAATTTCATTATCTGTCAACTAGTACGTAAGCCCTGTTTCAGGATTGATCAATAAATATTTTATATTTTAATTATTCAATTGAAAATCAAACTTTATTCTTAAGACAGTTTTCCTCTTTCATTAAAAAAATAATAACGACATTTGATTAATATGTAGTCAAATGATTTTAATTAATCATGTAAGAATATAAAAAGACTTGTCAAGATTTATTAATTTTTTTCAACAGATTTAAAATTAACTAACAGAGAAGTATTGCATTCAGTAGAAATAATAATGAAAGATATGAATTAATTGTTGACAACAAATAAATTTTAGTTTAAAAATGTTTATTGTTAGTAGTGCATATTTATTTCTGAATTAATAATGATGTATTGAAAATGCACTACTGTTTTTAATCTGATAATACTTTCAATCAGCTGTAAAGATGCTTTTCAATATAATTCCCGATGACTTTCTTAACCAGCTTAAAAGTATTGAACTATCACAATCAACTGGTTAGAGTCACTACCTTTAATCTCTCACTAAATTGGAAAATTTAATCTTCATTTTTTCATAAATAAAAAGCGAGGTGAGCATTTTAATTGAAAAGTATGTAAAATAAAAATTGATTCTGTTTTTAAAAGAAATATTTTTTTATATTCTTTTATTTAGCACATTTTTTTATATCAACCTTTATCAATACGTATCTTAAAATACTTAAATTCAAAATTAGTGTTTTTAAGTTAAATCGATAACGGTATTATGAAATGGAGTTATGAATCATGTTAAAACCGTTACATCATGCAACCAAAATTCACTGTCGTTTATTTCTTTGGTTGATAACAATATCTTCTCTATTTGTTTATGCATTTTTTGAATGGATGGCTTACGCTGCTTCTCAACATGTTAATAATAATAATGTTGTTACAAAAGCAGGATTTGTAGCCGAACCAGTTAAAAGCCTTGTACCTCAAAAAAATGAAACACGAAGGCTTTTGTTTGGAGAAATAGTTATACCGCAGACTCCTGCCGGAAATGTTATGCAAGTGAGTCTTCCCGTAGCAACAATTAAGGGTGACCAAAAATCCATCAAAGATCAGGTGGTATGGACTGTCACTCCTGTAAAAGGAAAAGAGGCTAAGGTTTTTTTCTTATCAAAAAATACCAAAACGCAAATAATACAAACGGAAATAAAGAAAGGAATGACATCAGTTACCCTGCGTGCTGATCAGGCAGCAAAATTTAAACTTACGGCTGTGCTGAAAAGCAACCCTCAGGTTATTCAAAGTGCTGTAGGTCGGTTCACAGCCAATCCCGGTCATTTACAACTAACATTGACTGCCCGACCTGGAGTAATTCTGGCAAGTCATGATGGTGTTGGCAAAGGAAAAACCACTGAATTAACTTTGCAAGCTGCCAATGCCTTTGCCCATCCTTTATCAGTGCACTGGTATACAACTGTTCATGGACATATTGTTTCTATAAATCCACACCTAATAAATGGACATGCAATGGCACACTTTTGGGCAGATAGAGGAGGGTTACAAAAAATTACTGCAATTGTATTTGACCCTCAGAAACCCAGTCGTGCTGCCTCGATTCAAACCAATGTCGTTGTTAATGATGACACAACCGCAACAGATAACATACAGTTTGGTAAAATGGTGATACCTTATGTTGCAGCTGGTAATCCCATGCAGGTCAGTATACCTGTACATGCCGCTATACATGGGAAAAAGATCGATGGCATTAAAGTCCACTGGAACATTGTTGCAATATCTTCTTCCGAGAAAGTATATATGGAAGACAAGCAACATCTTGTGACAACACAAATGGACACAAAAGTACATAATGGTCAGGCGACCATTACACTTCACAGTCAAAAAGCTGCTTCCTTTCTGCTGATTGCATCGCTTAAGGATAATTTGTCAGTTAATCAAATCGGGGAAGGCAGATTTACTCCCAATCCTGATCATTTGAAATTAACCTGGCATACAGATCCTGGAGAGGTAGCATCATCAGGTGATCGTTTAAAAAAAGTAGACAAAACTACACGGATTACTCTGCATGTGATGCATCAGAATAGGGCAGGTGAAAAGGACATTCCTCTCACCAGCGGTAATGTACAATGGACATTAGCAGGTCAGTATAGAAATGGACACCTCTATAAAATCAGTAATTCTTTGAATGATAAAGGAGAAGCCACGGCTTATCTGTGGGCTAACCATAAAGGCATACAGCAAGTGGTGGTCAAAGTATTTAATACACAAACGGGTCATGTTGTTCAGAGTCAGTTCAATGTTCTCGCTGGTGAAAATGATCAGGTGCACCATGGTCTGAAACTCGATCATATGAGTCTTTCGTCTAATGATGTTCATGCGGGTGTAAACTCGTTGATTGCCAGTGCGTATGTCGTGACATCGACAGGCAAAAATGCGGCAAAAGGAGTTGCTGTTAGATGGTGGACAGATTTAGATAAAGAAGAGAGCAGCAAACTTAGATTAAGAGATATTAAAGGAGGAGTTGTTGTACCGGATTCAAATGGAGTTATAACTACCTATGTAGAGACCGAAAATGGTGTAGCACATGTGGTTCTGGATGCGGTAGATAAACTTAAACCCTTTAATTTATTTGCCAGCGTTAAGAATACGTCATTATTGCAACAAGGCGATGATAATGGAGATAATACTGATAGTAGCTCTATTCCTATAGTTTTTGAGTTTGATCCGCAAAAAATTAAACTTAATTTGACGTCTGATAATCATACCGTTGTAGCAAGCAAAGAAGGAAAAAATCAGGAAGAATATGTCACTGTTACATTGAATGTTAAAACAGATGAAGATAAATCTGTGGAACAACATTTGCAGGGAACTGTTATAAACTGGCGTTTATTGGGAGGACACATTGTTCTGCCGGGGGATTCTCCTCCCTATCCTTCACCAAAAGACAATTATTGTGATAAGCAGCTAAATAAAAGTAATTGCGCAACCCTGTTAGATGATAAGGGTTCCAGCAAAGTGAAGATTTGGTTTGATCAGGAAGGGGAGAAAAAAATAACAGCTTCTATCGGTGAACGGATTGTCCTTGATACCAAAGGAGCAGTTTTAAAAGCACCATTGACTGCGGATACACAAATTACCGTGGTAACAGGGGCTACCCAACAGGATCTAGTACTTGGTGAAATGGTATTCCCGCATGAACCTGTTATTGAAGGTAATGAAATAACAGTCTCTGTTCCTGTTACAACTTCTCAAGGTAACCAAGCAGCAGATGGTGTTTCTGTTACCTGGAGTGTTGATAATAGTGATGTGTCAATACAGTCATCAGAAGGTGCCGGAAATAATGGAGTGGTAACTTTGACAGAGAGTGGTAAGGCAACCGTTTCACTACGAAGTGCTAAACCAACACATTTTACATTAACAGCCAGTTTGGCAAGTAATGGAAAACAAGAAAAGAAAGGTGAGGGAGAGTTCCATGTTAATGTAAAAGATCTGTCACTAACGTTGGAGAAAGAGAGTGATATTGTTGCCAGTGAAAATGGTAAAGGTTTGAGTGAATCAGAACGGGGAAGTACACACATAACGTTAAAACTGCAAAAGAATGGGCAACCTGTCACTGATTATGCCGGAACAAAAGTGATATGGGAAACAAAACCAGCAAAAACAGATGTTTTAGGAAATCGCGGTTGTCTGTATAAAGAATCGGATGGTGTAACATCAGTATGTGCTCAAAAAGCAGAAACAGTGTTAGATGATACAGGAAAGTCTGCCATCAACTTGTGGGCCAATCAGGAAGGTGTTCAGAATGTAACCGCTAAGCTGATTTTATCTGGTCAGGAAAAAGACGGATCAACTTCTGTCAACGTATCACCGGGTGCTACCCAACAACACTTGATATTGGGTAATATGAAGTTTATGGATGGTGCAAAGGAGTTATACCAAATGCATGCAGGTACTATCATTACTGCATCCGTTCCGGTAAAAACGTTAAATGGTAGCCCTGCGGCAGATGGCGTTCCTGTTACCTGGAGTATAAAGAAACTAAATACAGCAGAGGGTGAAGTGAGTCTGGTAACAGCTGAGGGTGATCCGATTAAAGATGGAAAAGCCATAGTTACTTCTGGTGCAACCACTATTCATATAAAGGGTGATCCTAATGTGCAATTTATTGTCACTGCCAGTTTGGATAAAAATCCAGAAATGTTGCGGCAACAAAGTGGTGCATTTTTATATGATCCAACCAAGTTGAAAGTGTCGTTAGTTTCTGAGTCTGAGTCAATTAAAGCAAGCCGTGATGGTGTTGGGGCAGAGGGCGAAAAAGCAAAAACTACATTCACAGCCACAGTTACAACAGAAGATGGAGAACCTGTTAAAGATCAGGATGGTATTGAATTAAACTGGAGTATCTCGGTGAAAGGACATTTATGTGACTCAAAAGAGAAAGATAACTGTACTGATCCGTCAAACAAGGTTCTATCAATGACAGATAGTGTGGATAATCAAGGAAAAGCGATTGCCACATATTGGTCTGAAAAAGATAATCCAGATGAAAAAATTTCTGTGCAAATAAGCAAAGTAAAAAGAAATGAACAGGAGGTGACACTTTCCTCTCCGATAAAAAGCGATCTTTCAATTGTTGTTCAACCCGGAATTACTGAACCTGGTCTGCAAATAAAGTTCACTGATTCTGATAGACGGAATGCTTATACAGGTTATGATATGGAAATAGCAGTCAAAGTAGTAACCCCAACGATTGTAAACAATGAGTCTGTGAATGCAGCTGACGGAGTTAAAGTGAAATGGATGCTAAAAGGCAAAAAATGTACCGGAATAATACTTAAAGATCCGGTAAATTCAGCAAACTCTGCCGATAATGGAAGTCTTGTTACTCAGGTTGCAGGAGGTAAAGGTAAAGCTGTTGTGCTGCTAAATAGCCCTAAAAACGTAATGCTTGCAGATGGTTGCAAATTAACAGCAGACATTGCACAATAATAGTATTACCTATAACTTAGTCTTTTTTGTTAACAGTATTATTCTGTTATCAGAGGGTATTTCACAGATCAAATTTTTTGACCGTGCAATACCCTTTTTTTATTGTCTGATTTTAGGGTATTGGCTTGACGTGTTACCCTAAAACCTACCAACCCAGTTAAGTATATAATATATCCAAAACTGGAGAAATAAAATGACCACAGGTATACGTAAAAAATATTCAAAAGAATTTAAATTAGATGC
>JAPORK010000551.1 GCA_026710285.1 Endozoicomonadaceae bacterium
AGACAACATCTTTGAATACTGTATTCGTACCATTATTGTCACTGGTTGTTTCAAAGGCCCGCTCTTCTCCTTTTTTAATCGTTGCTTTTTTCTTATTCGCAGTGATCACTTGCGGTTGGGAAATAATTTTAACCTTTTTATCTAATTCCATCGCGGTAAGCGCTAAAAACAGATCTACAGAGTTGGTTATATACCCTAGTGCAAATTTAGCAGCAGGATCTGCAATTGGCAGGTTAACAAAAATATCATCAACAGCTTTACTGCCACCAAGATTGGCCGCTATATTCTTCAGATTTCTTGTGGACTTTATGCTTTGAGGTAATTTTGTACCAGTCTCTTTGACCTCTCCGCCTTCAATAAAATTGTTACTTCTTGTTACCCTTTTGACCTCTTTATTGGTTCCCCACTCCACACCGAGTTCATCCCGAATATTGGTTCTTGCTTCTACAATTCTGGCTTCAATCATGACCTGTTTGATTGGAACATCTACTTTTTTGATCAGCTTTTTAATTTCATCCAGTTTTTCTTGTGTCTCGTTGACCAACAAACTGTTAACCCGTTCAACCACCTGTACACTGCCACGCTCTGAAAGTATACGATTTTTATTACTTCCTTTAAGCACAGCATCCATATCACTGGCCTTGGCATAATTGATCTGTATTAACTCTGTCCGCAAAGGAGATAACTCTTCAATTTGCTGTTTTGATTCCAGTGATTCACGCTCCCTGATAGCCAGCTCCTGCGCAGGAGCCACAATCATTACATTGCCATCTAACCGTTTGTCCAATCCTTTGGAACGCAGAATAATATCTAATGCCTGATCCCATGGAACATCTGCCAGGCGCAGTGTGATATTACCTTTAACAGCATCACTGGCTACAAGATTGAAGTTCTGTTCATCCGCAAGCAACTGTAACACTGCACGTATTTCAATATTCTGAAAATTCAGTGATAAACGTTCGCCTTTGTGAGTCATATTGGCTGAACCAGCTGACTGACCTGAGTCTATTTTTCGTGCACTGAGTATAAATTTTTTACCTGACTGCCATGAAATATGCTCATAACGACCGGTTAACTCTATAAAGGCCTGTACCTTATCCTTTTGCTGGATTAAATTAACAAACTGTACCGGTGTTGCAAACTCCGTCATATCAAAACGGCGCTGATTCAAAAAATCAGGCAGTCTGAGTCCAGGGAAATTTAACACTAATTTTTTATTACTGTTATCAATAGTCACCAAGGTATTTTGTTCCGAGATTAAAAAGATAATATTTCCCGCACCATCTTTACTGCGCTTAAAATCCACTGCCTGTAATAAAGGTTGTAAACCGGCATCCTGAAGGGTAGTATTGACCGAATAAGGTGTCATCGTTAGTAGTAGCGTATTATCCTGTATTGTAGATTTAAGTGACACCGGCTCATTTAAGGTAGCGATAAGGCGTGTGCGACCACTTACCTCTATTGCAGTTACTTTTTCAAGACCACCCTTGTTAATTTCATGATCTTGTCCGGTCTCATTAGAGGTATCGGGTAAATCAATGATAATTCGTGTAGGATCCTGTAAAGCGTAACTCTGCATTTCTGGTGGTGTACCGGAAAATTTCAGCTTTAGCATAAACCGGTCATTTTCAACAGATGAAGCTTCCATATGTTTTAAAACAACCGAATAAGCAGGTATTGCTGTTAGAAACAATATCAACAGGCTAACAGGTATAAAAACAGATTTAATAAAGTGCTTTACTGGTTTTGTTGTGACCAGGTCCATGGCTTTTTGCTCCATCTCTTTGCCGGTAATAGGTATCGGCCACCTGTTTTTCAAAATTATTTGAGTATTAACCTTCGGGGACGCTCTATCCACGAATGTGCACTGGCAGGTACAATCTCCATTATCTGAATTTCTTTTTCTGTAATGTGTACAATACGACCATGATTTCTGCCAAGATAATCACCTTCTGACACCAAATAAATATTGTCGTTTATTTTGATCAGCCCCTTAGCTCCACTTGCTTTTTGTAAAGTACCAACCATTGTAAAAGTATCAAAAGCAAATTTTTCCAGGAACTGTTTTTTCCTGTTCATATCGGGTTTTATATTACTGAAAATAGCACTGTGCATTGTTTTTGTGACCGCTTCCTCAAAAGGACTGCGCAAACCGGATGCCTGATAAGTAAAAGACTGGTAAGTTTGAATTTCAGGCAAAGCTGGTATCTCTCTTTTAGGCATACGTCTTAATTCAGCGACATACTGCTTTAAATCATTATGTTCTGTATCACCCTTACATCCTGTAAGCAGTAATATACAAATACCTGATAAAATAAAACTTGCCCGCTTAATCATTGCGATTATCCTCGCCTTTGTAGCGATAAGTTTTTGCAAGAATTTGTAAACTTAGCTTTTCGTAGTTATTGATGTGTTTAATTTCAAAATCATGCAGTGTCACAATCCGTTTTAATGATGAAACACCGCTGATAAAGTTACCTATATCATGATATTTACCCGTTGCCTTAATCCTAATGGGCAGCTCAATAAAAAATTCTCTGTTGACTTCAGGCTGTAAAGCAATTTCATCAAATTCAAGTCCTGCCGTACGACCTATTTGTGTAATGTCTTCTAGTAAACTGGGTACTTCAGTATCACCGGGTAACTGATGGATAAGCGAATTAAACGTCTCTTCCATGGTTTTCATCTGTTGTCGGTAAGCATCAATATTAACTGCTTTTTCCGCTTTTGTTTTTAGCTGTTGTTTAAGTGTACCCTCTTTTTGACGCTGAATTTTATGTTCATCTTTAAGCTGTGAATCCCACTTATAACCGAGAAAACCGATAACCATGACGATAAGTAAACATAAAATACCTTTTCCCAACACTGGCCAGCGGGAAATAGTGTCTATATCCAGTTCATTTAAATTGATGGTTTTGAGTGCAGCAATTTCTTCAGCAAGCTTCATCGTTAGCGTGTCTCCTCGCTGCCCGGCATAACCTGATCAACATTAACCTTAAACCTGCTACCATCACCAATGTCCAGCCCTTTAACAGCAGTTAAGCGGGAGTTATCAAACCATTCAGAGCTGTCAAGATTGCGCATTAATGTTGAAACATTATTATTATTTTCGGCAATACCTTTAAGGGTCAGCGTTTGTCCTTTCATACTGAAAAAATCAAGATGTATATCTTTTGGAGTCAGGCGAACTAAATTATCAAAAACTCTTACAATGACCGGTCTGTTTCCCTGTAAACTCTGTATCACCTGCATTCTGGCTAATAACTCTTCCTGCTTCTGTTTCAAGGTGCTGATTTCGCGTATTTTTCGGTCAAGTATGCTTAACTCTCCCTGCAGATAAGCATTTCTTGATCTTTGATGATTAAGCTGCATGGAAATAAAAACATGTATCACCACCACCACCAGCAAAGTTAGTCCTGCTGTCACAGCTATTATATTGATAAAGTTTTTCTTTTCAGTTTGTCGCTTTAATTCTCTCCACGGCAGCAAATTGATGTTCATCATACCGTCCTCATTGCCAAACCACAGGCCACATACAGTGCCGGCGCCATCTGATTAATCTGTTGTTTATCAACAGATGATGATAGTTTCATCGATGAACAGGGGTTTGCAATACAGCAGGGAATATTGGCTAAAGATTCTGTTTGTTTTTCCAGTAAATCCATAGCAATCATACCACCTGATAAAACCACATGATCTACAGAGAGATGTTTGGTATTGTAAAATTGCTCTAAAAGTCGGTTAATATGCCCGGCACACTGTGAATGAAAAGTGGCTAATATTTGCTGATCACACGACTTTGGTAGTTCCTGTTGCACATAATACTTTAACGCTTCACTTAACGAATATTTACCCTCACTAAGACGCTCCACACAGTGTTTGCCTCCAAATACTGTCCCCATTTTGAAGCACATTTAAAGTAATAAACAGATCACCAATGTGCACTAATGCAACCCTGCTGTCTGCTTTTTTAAGCTGCAATTGTGATGCAATAAGTGGATAGGCGCGCTCCATTGCATAGGTGGTTACATCAATGATCTGTGGTTTTAATCCTGCTAGGTTTAACAAACTTTCTCTTTCATCTACTATTTGCCGACGACATGCGACAAGTAATACATTGATTTTTGTATCATCATTCTCATTCTTTCCAAGGACATCAAAATCGATGGAAACCTCTTCAATGGAATAAGGTATAATACGCTCAGCCTCTAAAATAATTTGATTTTCTATTTCTTCATCATTGAGTGAACCATCCATTATCAGCTGTTTTGTGATAATATTGGAAGAAGAGACTGCTGAAACTGCTTTTTTAGTGGAGAATTTCCCTTTTTTAATCATTTGTTCTAAGCACTGGCTTTGCGCCTCAATATCAACTGTATCTTCTGTCTTAGTATTTTTTGTTATTTGCCCACTTTGCGGTAAGACTTCACGTGCGTAAGCTTCAACACGGAAGGTATCGCCTTCTGAAGTAAGCTCAAGCAGCGATAATGACAAACTGTCAATATCAACGCCCAGCATAGTGTTTTGCCGTTTACGAAATAAACTAAGCACAAAAGTCTCCGCTATTTTCTTTTCTTATAATTAAATCGTTATACTTTTACATTTATTTAGCGTTATTATCATGACGGGCAAACTAAAAATGTTAATTTACTGTAAAAACACTTATCATTTAACAAACACAAAATATGATATTTTATGAAACAGTTGTATAAAAAATTATTGACACCCTTTATAAAGCTTGTAATTGCAGGCTCAGTTATTTTTTGTACCATTATTACAGCAGGTTATTTTTACTATGCTCCCACACTTCCATCTGTAGAAACACTCAGAAATATCCGTTTGCAAACCCCTTTACGTATTTACACTCAGGACAATAAGTTAATTGCCGAGTTTGGTGAAAGAAGAAGAATTCCTGTTGCTTTTGAACAAATTCCTCCCTGGTTAATCTATGCATTTATAGCGGCAGAAGATAACGGGTTCTACACTAACAGCGGCATTGATGTTGGCAGTCTTATGCGGGCTGCCTGGGAACTCATCACAACAGGACATATTCAAACCGGTGGCAGTACCATCACCATGCAGGTTGCACGAAACTTTTTCTTAAGTCATGAACGTTCATTTTCACGTAAGTTCAAAGAGATTCTTTTAGCGCTGCAAATAACCCAAAAACTCTCTAAACAAGAGATAATAACCCTTTATCTGAATAAAATTTATCTTGGTAATCGTGCATACGGTGTAGAAGCTGCTGCTAATATTTACTATGGTAAATCGATCAGCAAACTGTCTCTGGCACAGATGGCAATGATTGCTGAATTACCTAAAGCGCCTTCTATCTATAATCCATTGGTTAATCCTGAGCGTGCAATCATACGCAGGAACTGGATTTTATCACGTATGCTCAAGTTAAAGTATATTACCCAAGAAGATTATAATCTGGCTGTAGCTCAGCCTGTTACTGCCCGTTATCACTGTTTACCTGTTGAATTTTCTGCGCCTTATGTGGCAGAAATGGCTCGTCAAGAAATTGTAAAGCGTTATGGTCAGGATGGTTATTATAATATGAAGGTATATACGACTATCAATAGTGCTGATCAACTAAAAGCCAGGCAGGTAATTATTGACGGACTAAACCGGTACGACCGCAGACATGGTTACCGCGGTGCTGAAAAAAATCTTGGTAACGACCCTGAGTTATGGAAAAGTACACTAAAACAGACAAACAATATTGCTAATCTTGTTCCGGCTGTTGTGCTTCAGGTCAATAAATACAGTGTAAATATCTTGCTAAAAAATAATCAAATCAACATGATTCCATGGCAGGGTCTTGCCTGGGCAAAGCCAATGATTGATGTTAATAAGACAGGAGCTGCACCTAAAACAGCAGATCAAATATTAAAAACCGGTGATTTTATCTGGGTTAAAAAGGATAACACCAACAACTATGAACTTGCACAGAAACCTCAAGCACAAGGTGCATTAATTTCATTACACCCTGAAAGTGGTGCCATTAAAGCGCTTATAGGAGGATATGATTTTAATCAAAGTCATTTTAACCGGGCTGTTCAGGCTTCCCGACAGATAGGTTCAACCATTAAACCTTTTTTATATAGCGCCGCACTGGCAAACGGAATGACAGCAGCATCTGTTATCAATGATGCGCCTGTGGTCATAGGGAGTTATGATGAAGAAGACTGGCGTCCACACAATGCAGACAGTAAATTTAACGGACCTACATTGCTCAGAAAAGCTTTTTATCAGTCAAGAAATTTAGTTTCTATCCGCATATTACAACAAATTGGTATCACTAAGACACTTAACTATATTCAACGTTTTGGATTGCCTATTGAGCAGTTCCCCGACTATCTTTCACTGGCCGTAGGGGCTGTTGATTTGACTCCCATGCAACTTACTTCAGGCTTTGCAGTGTTGGCTAATGGAGGTTACACGGTTAAGCCTTATCTGATTGATAAAATCATATCGCCAGATGGTTTAATATTCCAGGTCATACCTCCCAGACTCTGCCATATAGCACAGTCATCTAATGCAAAAAATGCTGATGACATTTCTAAAACTTTTCCTGCAATTCAACAAGGAGAACAATCTGCATCAAAGAATTGCGAAAAAGCTGCAATAGATTCACGCGTTAAATATATTATGAACAATATTATGCAGAATGTTATAAAACTGGGAACAGGGCGGCGGGCTAAAGTGTTACATCGTTCAGATTTAGCCGGAAAAACCGGAACGTCCAATGGTCATAAAGATGTATGGTTTGCCGGATATAATCCAGACATATTCACGGTTGTTTGGATAGGTAAAGATAATTCAACAACATTAGGGCAGTGGGAATATGGTGCCAATGTCGCATTACCAATCTGGATTAGCTATATGCGTTATGCATTAAAAAACCTTCCTGAAAAGTGGTTTACACAACCGTTAGGTTTAGTTACTGTGCGTATCAATAAAAATACGGGTGAATATGCACATTCTGATGACCCTGACAGCTTTTTTGAGATTTTCAGAAAAGAATTGGCACCTTCTCCTGCGCAACATAATACAAATAATAATTTTCAACCCGAAGATATTTTCTGAATGAATATTGTAATACTTGATGGTTTTTTTTTAAATCCCGCTGATGATGGCTGGTCTGCTATAAAAAAATTGGGTAATGTCACAATTTACAACAGAACTGCCATCAACCTCGTCGTTGAACGTTCTTTTGATGCTGATATTATTCTAACCAATAAAACACCACTCAATGCGCAAATATTACGCCAGCTACCCCGGTTAAAATTTATTTCTATACTGGCAACAGGATTTGATATCATCGACATTGATGCAGCCAGACAACAAGATATTCTGGTAGCCAATGTTCCTGCTTATAGTACTGATTCAGTTACACAATATGTTTTTGCAGCACTACTCGCATTTATTCAGAAGCCTGAAAAACATCATGATGCAGTTAAATCCGGACAATGGAGTAGTCAAAATAATTTTTCTTTCTGGCTTTCACCTTTATATGAATTATCAGGCAAAACGATGGGAATTATCGGTATGGGAAATACCGGACGTGCTGTGGCAAAAATTGCTGATACTTTTGGTATGAAAGTGATTGCTTTTAGCCCCCGTCAAAAGAATAAACCAGATCTGCGTTATTTTTCGTGGCAAACAGTTAATGATGTTTTTGAGCAGAGTGATATTGTTTCACTACACTGTCCATTAAATGAACAAACGCTAAAATTCGTTAATAAAGAGCTGCTGTTACAAATGAAACCTTCTTCCTTGCTGATTAACAGCGCAAGAGGCGAACTGATCTGTGAAGAAGATTTAGCTGATGTATTAAATAATAACAAAATAGCAGGGGCAATACTTGATGTTTTATCTGTAGAACCTCCTCCTGCTGATAACCCATTATTATCTGCAAAAAACTGTCAAATCACACCACATATTGCATGGGCTACCATCGAAGCAAGAAAACGTCTTATCAGACAAACGTACGACAACATTGATGCTTTTCTCAAAGGAAATCCTGTCAATATTATAAACTAAAAGTATAGATTTTATGTCGTTTATGGCTAAAATCGATAATCATCTTTGATTTTTAATTTCAGCTGCTGAGCAGTTACAGAAATTTTAATTATAAAATAATATCGGTTGCTGTATACATGATATACTTTTACCATTGTATAGTCCATATTCACAGTCAACTCCTTTTACATGGACAGATGTTTTTCATCCTCATATATCTCTGCTAAATAAACAGACTCTGATACATTTTTAGAAATAAAGTTAGTGTTAATAATATACGCAAAATAACAGCATATTAAAATATAGCCAAAAAAAGATGTTTATTTTTTTGGTCAAAAAAACAATAAATTAAAAGGGTCTCTGCCAAACTTTTAAAGTGTGCATTTCTTTTCATTATATTCTGTTCTTTTTATGATTTATGAAATTGCGATTAAAAAAATTATATAAAATACAGCATAAAAAATAAAGACTTTATACTTATATTTTGTATTAATTGGGTTTTTCATCTTGTTGATTTAAAGAGAAATTGTAGCTACTTTTATCTAATTGCCTGCCAGAGTCTGCTGATGTTTTGTTATTTGATTCAGTGAGTCAAATAACAAAACATCAGCAGACCCTAAAACAGAATCACATTATTTTGCAGGAGGTTAATAATGTACGCAGAGAGCATAAAACCTCAGGAGAAATTTATTTGGTAATATTCACGCTGTTGTATCTGTGCAGAACGATAAGATTATAAACAGCCTCCGAAGAAATCAGCGCAACCCGGTCAGCGAAAACCAGTGTAAAATGGCGTTCACCCAGGCTTCATGGCTGTTAAGACAGGGTACAAGGGTTAACTTTTCTCCTCCTGCCCGTTCAAACAGTATACGCCCACGAATACCTATTTCTTCAACTGTTTCAAGGCAGTCTGCTGTAAATGAAGGACAGATAACTAATAAACGTTTAATGCCTTTTTCTGCCAGTTCTACCAGGACTTTATCTGTATAGGGTTCCAGCCATTTAGCTTTTCCAAGGCGAGACTGGAAACTCATTGAATATTGACCGGCAGGAATCTTTGCTTTTTTTGCAAAATATTCGGTTGTTTTAGTGACCTGATAACGATAGCAAGTCGCATGGGCCGGTGATGCTGTTTTACAGCAATCTTGTTGGAGACAATGCTTTTTGGTGGGATCTTCTTTAAGAATGTGTCGTTCAGGTATGCCATGATAACTAAACAGGATATGATCATACGGCTGTTCAAGTGTTTCTCTGGTGGTTGCTACTAATGCGTCTATATAATCAGAATGCTGATAAAAAGGAGGAATGATATTTAAACGGCAGTGTATATTTAATTTTTTAACTACACGATTTATCTCTTTGATACAGCTTTTAACAGTAGAACCTGCATAATGAGGGTACAGAGGTAAAATAACAATTTCTTCTGCTGCCGGATATTTTTTTTTAATAGTCAGTAATTGCTGTTCTATAGATGGAGAACCATAGCGCATTGCCATAAAGATGGGTTGGACTGTTTTTTCGTTAACTGCCTGTTGTAAGGCAAGACTGTTTACCAGCAAAGGAGAACCTTTTTTAGTCCAGACAGACTGATAAGCGTGAGCAGATTTTGCTGAACGTAGAGGGACGATACAGAAACTAACTAATATTTTTCTTACAATCCAGGGTAAATCAATAACATCTGGATCCATCAAAAACTGATTAAGATAACGACGAACATCTTGTACCGATGGAGAATCTGGTGTTCCAAGATTAAGCAATAACCCAATTTTTTCTACCATATAGAAACTCCTTTTGTTACTCTATTTTTAGTATTTATTGTAGATTTTATACAGCAAAGCGCTGTTTAACAGTCAAAATATCTTGTTCAATAGCCTGCTTTAACACAGGCAAAGAAGAAAAACGTTTTTCGTCTCTTATTTTTTCAAGCAGTTCAACAGTCAGTAATTTACCATATAAGTTTCCTTCAAAGTTAAGAATGTGTACTTCAAACGAAGGTCCAGTACCACTAACAGTTGGTTTTATACCTGCATTAGCAACCGCAAAATAAGGTTTATCCAGACCATAAACCCGAACAGCAAAAACACCGTTAATTGGAAGTTCATGTCTTTTAATATGTAAATTTGCAGTAGGAACCCCAATTGTTTGACCTAGCTCATTGCCTTTTATAACTCTGCCGCTTAACCGGAAAGGACGTCCCAATAATTTATTTGCTGCACTAAAATTAGCCTCTTTGAGTAGCTGTCTTATTTTTGAACTGCTGACACGTTCGGTTTCACAACAGATAGTACTGCTTTGTTGTATAGTAAAGCCAAACTTGTTACTAAAATGGTGCAACAAGTTAAAATTTCCTTTTCTGTCACATCCAAATTGAAAATCATCGCCAATGATCAAGTGTTGTATTTCCAGTTTTTTTATTAATACATCGCAAATAAATTCTTCAGCAGATAATTGCCGAAAATGTTCTGTAAAGGGTTGACACAATACAAAATCAATTCCAAGTGTAGCCAATATTTGTAACTTTTCTCTGAAGTTATAAATTCTTGCAGGTTTTTTATTTGCAATCAGCTTTTCTTTGGGCTGAGGTTCAAACAACATAACACAGGATGGTGCATCCAGCAAGGCTGCCTGCTCTGTTAATGCAGATAAAATGCGTTGATGCCCTGAATGAAGACCATCAAAATTGCCAATAGTAAGCACCATATTACGATGTTTACTTTGGATGTTATAAATACCCCGAATTAATTGCATATTTTTTCTGTGTATTATTTAAACATTATGTCTTAGCATATATCAAAACAGCCGATTACTCTTTTTTGATTTTTTGCATAGTACAGTTATTTTCATTGGCGTAAATGTTGCCACTTTATACCTGAAAGTAAAAGAGAAAGTATATAAACAATCAACCCTCCTACTATCAAAATACTCAAATGGTATATTTGCTCATAAGCAGACCAGCGTAACCAGTCAGTAACCGGCGCTTTAAAAAAAAACAGCACTATACCCATAATACCCGCTGCAATGATAACTTTAGTAACAAATAAAAATGTACCTGCCTCCGGAGTAAAAATTTTATCTTTACGCAGCCCACAATAAAGTAACCAGGCATTTAAAGCAGAAGATAAGCTGGTTGCCAGTGCCAGACCGGCATGTGCCAGTGGCCAGACAAAAATAAGATTGAGCAGCATATTCATACTCAAAGCTTTCACTGCTATTTTGACCGGTGCGGTAACATTCTGACGAGAAAAATAACCAGGCGCTAGTACTTTAATCAACATAAAGGCAGTTAATCCCAGCGAAAAAGCTTTCAGGCTTTTCCCAGTCATTAAAATATCATGGTCTGTCATTACACCATAATGAAATAGCGTAGCCAGCACTGGTTCTGACAAAATAAACAATCCAACAGAAGCAGGTATAGCAATGAGTATAATTAGCCGGATAGCCCAGTCCAGCGTTTTTGAAAAAGCCATTTTATCTGCTTTGGCATGATATTTAGAGAGGCTGGGTAAGATTACACTACCGATGGCAACGCCAAAAACACCTAAAGGTAATTCTGATATCCGATCTGAATAATACAACCAGGAGATACTTCCGGTTGGTAAAAATGAGGCAATAACACTATCCAGCAGTAAGCTGATCTGACTTACTGAAACACCAAAAAGTGCGGGTATCATTAGTTTTAAGATTTTTCTGACACCACTGTGATGCCATCCCCAGCGCGGACGAGGAAATAAACCAATCCGATACAAAAAAGGCAGTTGTAGTGAAAGTTGAGAAATCCCGGCGATCATTACACCCCAGGCTAAAGCAAAAACCGCCGGAGTAAACCAGGGAGTTAATAATAAAGTAGCACCAATCAGACTTATATTTAAAAATGCCGGAGTAAAAGCAGCCAGTGCAAAATAGCTATAAGTATTCATAATAGCCGCAGCCAGTGCAGTTAAGGAAATAAGCAATAAATAAGGGAAGGTAATTTGTAACATATGACTGGTTAATCTGAGTTTTTCAGGATCATCATAAAAGCCTGGTGCAAAAATATAAATCAGCAGTGGTGCACTAAGAATACCGGCTACCGACAGAACTAACAAAATTAATCCCAGCGTACCTGCAACATGATCAATAAATTCTTTTACCTGTTCTTTGTCTTTTTTTTCTTTATATTCAGATAAAACTGGAACAAAGGCCTGAGAAAAAGCACCTTCAGCAAACAGACGTCTTAACAGATTTGGAATTCTGAAGGCAATAAAGAAAGTATCAGCAAATTCACTGGAGCCAAAATAGCGTGCGATGATGATGTCTCTGATAAGTCCCAGTATGCGTGATAACATGGTCATGCAACTTACGAGAAAGCTTGAGTAGATTAAGCGTCCTTTTTTATTATCAGCATCTTGCAAAATATTATTTCCGGTTTTATAGCGTTAACAAAAAGTTTTATGTAACAATAATACAAAACATTTTATAATATCAAGATATTTTCAATCGATGTTGCCAGAATAAATTTTATTTTTTTGCCAGAATGCGTCGATTTTATATTAACCAAAAACATGGTCAGTTTACAGTCAGGCATTGTGAATAAAAAGTCTTGGTTCCAAGCGCTGAACCATAGCCATTATGCACAGAATGGTTTATCATGAGCCCATTTAAGGCTTTTTTACACTGCAATTAATAAAATTTAAATGTTTTTATCTGTAAAACCTTTTAAAATAGAAACTTTTGAATCTCTGTAACTATTCAGCCTGATATGTAAAAACATCAGGCAAGTGAGAAGCAAATAACAAACCCAGTGCAACGGAGGCACTAATATTCTGTTTACGTTTTCCTGATCTGAAATAATAACTAATGTTACGCAAAAGTGGTTTTTTATCAAGTTTACCTATTGTATAATAAGTTGAGTGTTTTCACTAGTGGTGGGTATATTAATAATGCTCACTAATAACATTTCCAGTCCATGCTCTGAACGTCCTGTTTTCCCATTATAAAACTTACTTAAACCTTCTGTTTTTTTGCTATTTTTCTCCATAAAGCTGGCATCAATTACAGCAATGTATTCTTTTCTATTTGATTTATAAGTTAGCAATTTATAGTTGAAAACTGTAAAATTAACTTCCCTCACCTCCCCTCCAACGACCCGTATAC
>JAPORK010000423.1 GCA_026710285.1 Endozoicomonadaceae bacterium
CTATGAAATTCGTATGGAACAACAAAATGGAGACGGTGTTAATTTTGACTATATGCCTGGAAGTCATATTTTAAAAAAAATAACTGACGATAACGGCAATTCAATTTTGCTGATAAGAAAAGGAAATTATCTGACAGTTAGTAGCTATGATGTTAGTGGACATCTGGTTAATATGCATATTAGTTTAGAAAATAATAAAGTACGTAATATCTGGTTTCCGGGAAGTAATGATCAGCACACTGTTAATGATTCCGGGTTGGTTCATTTAAGTTATACTACCTATAATAATAGTCAGGATCTGCTAACGGGTATCCACTACTTCACCGGAATGGAAAAACAGTTTATCTATAACTGTAGTGATGAGATGAAGCTACCTGATATTATAAGTAATCAAAATCCGTTCCAACCATTCGCATCAATGTGTGTGGTCAAACAGGTGAGGATGATTCCTGGTGCAAAGCAGCTACCAATAAATGTAGTTTACAGTTACACTTCAACAAACAGTAATAATCATGATTATCTTGGTTTTAATGCAAGTTTAACCGGACTACCTGATTTAAAGAGAGATATTCTATTTGAAGCACCTGCCAGTTACACCTATCAGACAAAAGAAGATAACGGGCAGATACAAACCATTCGAACGTATAATAAATATCATTTATTGATTGATACTAAAGTGGTTAGCGATAAAACCGATAAGCCAATCAGTGAATCTATAGTTTATTTTTGTCGTACAGATAAAGAAGATGGTTGTGCAAATACTTCTTTTAACCAACTACCAGATACCTGGTCTTTGCCTTTAAAAATTGTTAGTAAAAACTGGGGAGATAATATTTCTACACCGTTAAAAACTACAATTAACAGAAGTTATGATGATTATGGGCGGTTAATCAGTGAAACTGATAGTTATGGGCGTAAAACAAAAACAATTTACTGTCAACAAAATGGAGACAGTCACTGTCCTGTTGCACCCACTGGCTGGCCGGTAGCCACTTTAGCAGAAAAGACAGAAGTTTTTCCTGCTCTGCTAAAAAACAGTACTCAGCTATCTCCAGTGATAACAACAATGAACTACCAAAAAGAAGAAAACAGAAATAAACCAGGGTATACACTGGTACTGTATAAAAACAGTGTGCAAAGTGGTAATGAGCAACGAACAGAAACACGCTGGTATTACCAGGATAAAAATAATCCACTGACTTATGGTTTATTAAAACAGAAACAGCTGACAGGAACTAATCTTCCTGCAGAAAGTGTTAAGAAGATTACACATCATTATCAATACACTTTAAATAATAATGGTAGTGAAACTGCTGCAGATTATATTGATACAGCAAATAATCAATCTGTATCATCATTAATAACTGAAAAAAGCATATTTAGTCCTAAAATACTACGGGTGATTTCTGAGGATAAAAAAAATATTCAAACCTTTGAGTATGATGCACTGGGTCGGCTGACAGTACGTACTGATGCAACAGGTACGCCCTTTACAGCCACAACCCGAAATCAGTATCGATTATCTGCAAATGAAAATAGTGTGATTGTAACGATGCCTAATGGTATGCAGAAAAAAGTAGTCTTTGATGGTGCCGGGAGAAAACTGGCGACGTATCTTGAAAAAACGGATCTTCAGGGACATCTTCAACCCGGTTTATGGCAGCAGCAAACCCAGATAAGTTATAATGCTAAAGGGGAAGTGGCAACAAGTACACATTATACACAAAGTCAGGGATCACCGGTAGCACTGACCACCCGTTTTGATTATGATATCCTTGGACGTCTGATCAGAAAACACCTGTCTAACGGAGAAACAGAAGTTACAAAATATGATAACGCACACCGTTGTGTAGTCCATTACAACGAAGATACACAAAATAATCGTACTGCTATAACCATAGATCTTATTAGTGTAACAGGAAAGCCGTTGGAACAGATCATGTTACCTGCCACAACAGGCATTCTCCCTCCTGTGGGAATACTCTGTATTCTGAGAGATAAACAACCAGGATCCAGAGTTTTCAGGATGACTTACGATGGTTTTAATCGCCTTGTTAGTACTGAAGATCCTATGGGGAGAATGGTGCAAAAGCGCTATGATGCACTTGGACATGTGATAGATATAATTAATCCTATAGGAGATAAAATACATAATGTCTATGATCTGACTGGTCATGTTATTCAGCGTCTATTCATACCTGTGCAGGGAGGTCAATATCTGCTGGCATCAGCAGGTTTTAATGCAGCGGGTCAAAAATTATGGTCAGCTGAAGAAGATGGTAAAAAAAATATCTATCATTATAATATAAATGGTCAAATGTCTTATATTTATAAAGCTAATGGACATCATATCACTTTATCTTACAATAATATTGGGTTACCTGTAGCTGATAGTTTGGACGGTAAAGTATTTTTACAGGTCAGTTATGATCATACTCATCATAAACCACTGACAGTGACTGATAATACGGGCGTTACTACTTATCATTATCGGAATGACGGATTGTTAGCAAGTACAATACACAAAGGTATTAACGGATATGCGAGCAGTGTTGAAACGCTAAATTACAATAGCTACCATCACCTTGTCAGTCGTACAGATTCTCAGCGTAATAAAATTATTTATACGCTTGATAAGCTGGTTAGACCTTTAGAAAAAACCTATCAGGAAAATAACGGTAATACCACACAAATTAAGCAGTTATTCTATGATTCCTTTTCCCGTATAATAAAGGAAGTCTATGGCAGTGGTATGATACGGATGCTTGCGTATAACCCATGGGGTCAGGTAGAGACAGTAAAAGACAGGATTAATGGAAAACCACTACACACTGAATCTTTTGTTTACGATGCTAATGGTAATATTATTCGTTTACAGCGTAGTGATGATAAGAATCATCAGGCAACAATACATTATCGTTATGATCGTCTGGATAATCTGGTTTCAATGAATTGTAAAGGAGACTATGAGCTCTGTCCACACGATACAGCAGTTGGTGGCGATAAACTGAAAGCAGCTCCGGCTATTATACAACAGAATTATAAGTTTACACGACTTAATCGTCTTGAAGGTGTTACTGAAAAATTAATTGATACTTCATCATCACAGTGGCACTCATTGAGTAAAACGATGTCTTATACCTATACAAATGTTAAAGTACCACTACGATTAACTGAGATCAGTACAAAATGGAATGATCAGCAATCTGCTACCCATCACTTAATTTATGATATAGCCGGAAATATGAACATTGATAGTCAGGGTAATAAAATGATTTATAACCCTTTCAACCAGATAACTCAGGTTATTAATACTGTGGGGCTGGTTAGCCGCTATGACTACAATGGTCAGGGAAAAGAGGTCAAAGAGGTCACTAAAGAAGGCATCCGGCAGATGCTTTATCAAGGAGAAGTACTCAGCAGTGAAATTGTAACTGATACGGCTAATAACTTACACAGAATTAGCTATCCGTCAGCAGAGATTAAAATAACTGACAATAAGATTACTGACTGGAATGAAACTAACTATAAAGGCGATGTGATTAGTGTATTAAAACAAGATAAAACATCAAAACAGTGGACTGTACAACAACATAACGTTTATAGTCCCTATGGAATGGTATGGTCTTACGGAAAACAAAAGACAACAGTTCCTGCTTTTCAACAAACACTCAAAGGGTTTGATGGTGAAATAACCGATGCTGCAACAGGATGGCAGTTTTTAGGTGCTGGTCACCGTACTTATAACCCGTATCAACGCTACTTTGTCAGTGAAGATCCTGCTGGTGATGGTTATGCTTTTGGTAGTAATAATCCAATAATGAATAGTGATCCGAGCGGTAATATGCCAAAGTGGTTAGGCAAACCATTTAAGTTGGCTAACACTGTTTTTAGTCTGGGAATGAGAATGGCTCATAATAAGTTTATCCGGGGAATTGGAAGGTCATTAATGTGGGGTGCCATGGGTTTAACTTTAGGTTCGACTGTTGCAATTGGACAGGCTTTTGCGGCTCCGACTGCATTAGCTTTTGCATCAACAGTAAAACCTGCCAATAAAGGTTTGCAGAAAGCGTCAATGGTTACAGGAAGGGTTTTTTCAGGCGCATTATTTGTAGTTGGACTTGCATCTATTATTGCAGGTATAGGTGCAGCGGCTGCAAGTATCATTGGAGCAGCAGGGGGAGGTCTGATTGGAGCAGAAGGTGAAGGAGTTGCAGCCAATGAAGGATTATTAGCAATGGCAGAAGCGCTTAATAATATGTCTGAAGGAGCAGAGTTTGAAGCAATAGCTAACATACTTGAGAACAGTGGTGAAGAGTCGCTACAATATTCTCTAAATTTTGAAGAATCAGGAAATAGTGCAAACGGTAGTGAAATGTTAGCTGGTGCCAATATTAATGCAGATATGAGTGAAAGTAATGAATCGGTAGCAGCAGGCAATGCCAATGGCTGGGTGGAGGGTATCCCGAAATTTAAACGAGCTATTTTGGGTCCTAGTGATATTGAAAATATCCCCGTTAATAGTATTAATACTGGAGTTATTACATTTTATGATTGTGATATCGGTGGATCTGGTCTCCTACTTAATGACCCTTTAGAAGATATAACAAAGGTAACAGGTGAAAATGTTTATGATGAAATACTTCAGATATATATAAGAGAGGATTGTTTAGCATTAGCATATGCTGCATTAAAACCAGGTGGCAGATTGCATGTTATAGCTACTGATATAGATGAAGCTGCTAACTGGCTGTTTAGGTATGGAAGACAAGGTCAGGGAATATTTGGAGAGGATAAAGTAGGATTTATTGATGAAACGGAAATCATACAAAATATTATGAGGCGTTTTGATGCTGAAGACGTCGATGGATGGACATATAATATCATGATGGTGTTTCAAAAGGCAAATGCATAATTAAGGAATGCACACAAAATAATTTAAATGAATTAGGGATAATTGTGGTTTGCATGGCAGTTCGTCTTTGACTTCACTTAGGCTACGGGTCTGCGTTAGCGGATCAGAGTCAAGTTCAGTGAAATTAAAGTCAGAAGAACTATTGTCATTTTATGGATAAATTTGGATTGTAAAAATTATTTTGTGTAAGTTCCTGACAGAATAAGCACTTAAACTGTGCTCACTGCTTAAGTGTAGCATGGTTTTATATATAACTTATATTATGTGTATTACTATATATCACTTAATGATTTTCTGATACCAAATTAAGCAAGCTTTTCAAAGATAACCTAAGGCAATTTGCAGGCAGGATATACCCTCCATGTTCAAAAGTAATAGATACAACGAATGAATAGCATGTTTACATGACTATTCATAATTATATCAAAAGCATAAATCTACTTTATCGTTTAAACTCATATAAAATATTCTAAAATTTAAATAATATAAAACTAAAATAAATATTTTTTGTCTAAAAACAAAGTCATAAGATTTATACCTGTAAAATACCTGTAAAAATAAGTCTCTTATTGTTTTATCACCTCAATCGAATAAAAATAAAATTATGGAAATGACAAAAAAAATACCAGACAACTATGCAAGTTTATTTATGTATCATTATCTTTATTTGTTGTAAAAATAAATTTAGCCATTGGCAAAAACAGAGCTTATCAATATAGCCTTTATGCTAATAAGAAAGTATCATTGAAACGATATAATGCAAAAGTAAACACAACAAATAAACAAAAAAAAATAAATCATCAAAACTTACTGGAAGATGTATCAGAAGGTAGTAAAGATCTATCCATCTGGTCCAATTCTTTTAATTTTGCTAAAAGCGGAAATAGTAAAGTGGATCCCAGGACAGGCACACTGCTCATTTCTGTAAAAGTTGGTTTATTAAGGAGTAATTTTGGTCATGGTCCTGATATTGATCTGGAAATGAACTATAACAGCAATGTAAAAGGTAATCCGGATCATCTGGGGTCTGGCTGGGCATGGAATCTGACACACTATAATCCGGTTACTCATCAGTTAAACACAGCTGGTGGGAAAAGTTTTTTTTTGAAACAACAGCCTGATGGAAGCTGGTATTCACTGTATCATAAGCTAAAACATGTTATCATTACTAATGATGAAAAAGGTGGGTTGATAATTAAATCAACAAACGGGTTACAGCAAGCATCAATGATTACAGGAAATATTTATGGCGGCACATTATTTGTAATCGGACTAGCGGCTATGGGTGCAGGTGTAGCTGAAGCTGTTGGCTTGTTAATAGGAGCGGGAACAGAGGATGGTCTCGAAGTGACATTAGAAGGAGGTACGGCAGCAGAAAGAGGTATGGAAACGGCAGAAGGAGTAGTTGAAAATGACAGAGCCAGACTTGCAGCAATACTAGCACGCAAAACACCTATCGACCATCCTACAGGGGGAAAGCTGGCTGTTTTTATATGCTGTACTGATGAATATATTGATGGCGAGCATAAACTATTTGATACTCCTGCATTTTCTGAAGATGAAGGACAACTGCCTGAACATATTCTTGTTAATGAGAATAACGTAGAATCTCTGTTAGACGAAGTAGCTGATGAATCTTATGACGCAATACTTCAGGAACGAAGAGGAGATTATTTTATGTTAGCATATAAGATGCTGAAGCCGGGTGAAAGGCTATATGTTTTGCCACAAAAGGAGGGTGACTACGCAGACAATTGGGATTTTGATGTGGGGATTTATAAAGATATAACGGCTTATAGAGGGACGTTCACAAAAGTTCGGCTTAACCCGAATATTTCATACCTAAAAGAGATTTTTTGGATTCAAAGGTGAAAATGCAAGATTTCGAACAGTAATAGAATTTATAAAATAACTCATAACATCAATCAGAATTAGTATCTAATACTTTAGCAACAATAACGTTAAATTTAATTGATATGTGTACATAAATTAATAGTTATTTGAGATAAAATTCACTTAAGACTTTTAAAAGAATATACAACGTTTTAGGCTCATGATTTATGAGGTATACTACTGAGTTTATATAACTAAAAATAAAAAAATTGATAACAACTAATCTCTTCATTTTATACGATACCGGAAGTGTTTTTTACCGGTATCTTTTTTTTCTGGTGTGCTGTGTATTAAAATATTACCTAAAGCTATCCTGATAAACCGTTATATTTAAAACAGTATTGAATACAACTAAATAAAAATAGCCGTATAACTATTAATAGTTATATTCAAGAATATAAAGTTAGTTTGTCTTTTAAATTTATACAAAAATATACTGATTAAATAAGATAAAACTAAAATAAATATCTTTTGTCTAAATTAAAAAACTGTGAATTATATTTGTCATCATATATTTATCTCATAAAGTTAACCGAACAAAGTTTATCTAAACATGAAGCTTACAAAAATAATCAATAAATGGAAGTGTATTATTAATATACTATTATATTCATTTTTGTGTTTGTATTTTGTAAAAATAGATTTAGCAATTGGAAAAACCAGCGCTTACCACAAAATTACTTACATTAATGAGAAAATATCGTTAAAACAAAATACTACAAATACTCGTACAGCAAATAAAAAAAATAAAATAAACCAACCAGATTTTTTAATGGCTAAATCAGGAAACAATGATCTGTCTATCTGGTCTAATTCTTTTAATTTTGCAAAAGGCGGAAATAGTGAGGTGGACCCCAGAACAGGCACACTGTTCATTTCTATGAAAGTCGGCTCATTACAAAGTAATTTTGGTCATGGTCCTGATATTGATTTGGAAATGAACTATAACAGCAACGTCAAAGGTAATCCGGATCATCTTGGGGCTGGATGGGCGTGGAATCTGGCACACTATAATCCGGCTACTCATCAGTTAAACACGGCTGGAGGGAAAAGTTTTTTTTTGAAACAACAGCCTGATGGAAGCTGGCATCCACTGTATCATAAGCTAAAAGATGTTATCATTACTAATAACGAAAAAGGGGGGCTGGTAATTAAATCAACAAACGGGTTACAGGATATTTTGGACCGTGACGGTTATGAAATTCGTATGGAACAACAAAATGGAGACGGTGTTGCTTTTAAATATATACCCGGAAGCCATATTTTGCGAGAAATAGAAGACGATAACGGTCACTCAATTTGGTTAACAAAGAAAAACAATTATCTCACTGTTACCAGTTATAGTGTACAGGGACACTCGGTTAATATGCGTATTAGTTTAGAAAATAATGAAGTGCGTAATATCTGTTTTCCGGAAAGCAGTAGCCATCAGCACACTGCTAATGATTCCAGGCTGGTTCATTTAAGTTACGATACCTGGCACAATAGTCAGAATCTACTGACAGGTGTTCATTATTTTACCGGAATGAAAAAAGAGTTCACCTATGACTGTAGTCATGAGATGGAACTACCCAATATTATCAATAATCTGAACCCGTTCCAGCCCTATGCATCGATATGTGTGGTTAAACAGGTCAGAACGATTCCCGGTGCAAATCAGCCACCAATGAATATAGATTACAGCTATACTTCAACAAACAGTAATAATCATGATTATCTTGGTTTCAATGCTGGTTTAACCAGACTAACTAATTTAAAGACAGATATTCTGTTTGAAACACCTGCCAGTTACACCTATCAGACAAAAGAAGATAACGGACAGGTACAAACGATTAGAACATATAATAAATATCATTTATTGATTGATACTAAAACGGTTAGTGATAAAACAAATAAACTACTCACTGAAACCATCGTTTATTTTTGTCGTACAGATAAACAAGATGGTTGTGCAAATACTTCTTTTAATCAACTACTGGATACGTATTCTCTACCTTTAAAGGTTGTCACTAAAAAATGGGGAGATAATTTTTCTGCACCGGCAATAACTACAGTTAATAGAAGTTATGATGATTACGGGCGATTAATCAGTCAAACCGATAGTTATGGTCGCAAAACAGAAACAGTTTACTGCCCTCAAAATGGAGATCGTTTTTGCCCTGTTGCACCCGTTAAATGGCCGGTTGCTTCTTTAGCAGAACAGACAAAAAGATTGCCTGCCCCGCTAAAAAACAGTGCTCTTTTGTCTCCGGTGATAACAACGATGACTTACAAAAAAGAAGATAATAGAAATAAGGCAGGCTATACACTGGTACTGTATAAAAGCAATGTTCAAAGTGATAATGAACAACGAATAGAAATACGCCAGTATTATCAGGATAAAAATAATCCACTGACTTATGGTTTATTGAAACAAAAACAGCTCACAGGAATGAATCTTCCGGCAGAAAGTGTTAAAAATATTACACATCATTATCAATACACCTTAAATAAGAGTGGTACCGAAACCATTTCAGATTATATTGATACAGCAAACAATCAGTCTGTATCATCATCAATAACTGAAAAAAGTCTGTTTATTCCCAAAACACTACGGGTAATTTCTGCCGATAAGAAAAATATTCAAACCTTTGAGTATGATGAGCTAGGTCGGCTGACAGCACGTACTGATGCAACAGGTACACCCTTTACAGCCACAGTCCGAAATCAGTACCGGTTATCTGCAACTGAAAACAGTGTAATTGTAACTGCACCAAATGGTATACAAAAAAAATTAATATTTGATGGTTTAGGAAGAAAGCTGGCGACTTATATTGAAAAAATGGATCTTCAGGGGCATCTTCAACCGGGATTATGGCAGCAGCAAACACAGATAAGTTACAACAGTGAAGGGGAAGTGGCAATAAGCACACGTTATGCAGAGAATGATGAGAAAAAGGGAGCACCGACAGCACTAACTACCCGTTTTGATTATGATGTCCTCGGACGTTTGATCAGAAAATATTTGCCTGACGGAGAAACAGAAGTTACTGAATATGATAATGCACACCGTTGTGTAGTCCACTACACAGAAGATGAACAAAATAATCGTACCAGTGTAATCATAGGTCTTAATAGTGTGACAGGAAAACCAACAGAACAGATTATATTGCCTGCAACAACAGGTACTCTGCCTTCTGTGAGAATCCTATGTACACAGGGAGATAAACAGTCAGATGCAAAAGTTTTCAGAATGACCTATGATGGTTTTGATCGTCTTATCAGTACTGAAGATCCTATGGGAAGAGTAGTACAGAAACAGTATGATATTTTTGGACATGTGACAGATATCATTAATCCTGTAGGAGATAAGCTGCATAATGTATATGATCTGACCGGTCATGTTATTCAACATCTGGTCATGCCTAAACAAGGAGGACAATATCTTCTGGCATCAGCGAGTTTTAATGCAGCAGGTCAAAAATTATGGTCAAGCGGAGAAGATAGTAAAAAAAATATCTACCATTACAATATAAATGGTCAGTTGTATTATATTTATAAACCTAATGGACATCATGTCACTCTTTTTTATAACAGCGTTGGGCTGACTGTAGCAAATAGTCTTGACGGAAAAATATTTTCACAGATCAGTTATGATCATACAACTTATGAACCCTTGACAATGACTGATAATACCGGTGTTACTACCTATCATTACCGGAATGATGGACTATTAGAAAGCACTATACATAAAGGTATTAACGGGTATGCAAACAGTGCTGAAACACTGGCTTATAATACTTACCACCACCTTGTTAGTCGTACAGATTCTCAGCATAATAAAGTTATTTATATCTTTGACAAGCTGGTGAGACCAGCAGAGAAAATCTATCAGGAATATAATGGTAAGACAACAAAAATTGAACAATTGTTTTATGATACTTTTTCCCGTGTAGTAAAGGTAGTATACGGAAGTGGTATGATACGCATGTTTACGTATGATCCATGGGGTCAGTTAAAAACAATAAAAGACAGTATTAATGGAAAACCACTGCATACTGAATCTTTTGCTTATGATGGTGATGGAAATATTACCCGTTTACAGCGTAGCGATGATCAGAACCATCAGGTAACAATCAATTATAGCTATGATCGCATGGATAATCTGGTCTCAATGAATTGTCAGGGAGACAGTGCACTCTGTCCACATGATACAGCATTTAGTAGTGGTAAGCTGAAAACAGCTCCGGCAATTATACAACAAAATTATAAATTCACACAACTCAATCGTATTGCCGGTGTTACTGAAAAATTACTGGATACTTCATCGCCAGAGTGGCATTCATTAAGTAAAATGATGTCTTATACTTATGCAAATGCTAAAGTACCGCTACGATTAACTGCGATCAGTACACAATGGAATAATCAACAATCTGAGACCCGGAACTTTGTTTATGATGCAATAGGAAATATGATCGTTGATGGTGAAGGTAATAAAATTACTTATAATCCTTTTAATCAGATAACCCGGGTTGTTAATGCTGCAGGGATGGTTAGCCGCTATGACTACGATGGTCAGGGAAAAGAAGTTAAAATCATAACTAAAAACATCACCCGACAGATGATTTACCAGGGAGGCTCACTCAAAGGTGAAATTGTAACCGATACAGCGAATAACAGACACAAAATCAGCTATCCTTCAGCAGAAATTAAAACAACGGATAATACGATTACTGACTGGAATGAAAGCAATTATAAAGGTGATGTCATTAGCGTATTAAAACAAGATAAAACATCAAAACAATGGACTGTACAACAACACAACATTTATAGTCCTTATGGTATGGTGTGGTATTACGGAAAACACAATACAACCATTCCGGCTTTTCAACAAACACTAAAAGGGTTTGATGGCGAAATAACCGATGCTACAACAGGATGGCAATTTTTAGGCGCGGGTCACCGTACCTATAATCCGTATCAGCGTTACTTTGTTAGTGAAGATCCGGTCGGTGGTGGTTACGCCTTTGGAAGTAATAATCCGATAATGAAAAGTGATCCCAGCGGTAATATGCCAAAGTGGTTAAGTAAAGTATTCGGGTTGGCTAACACTGTTTTTAGTTTGGGAATGAGCACGGCACATAGTAAGTTTTTCCGTGGGATTGGAAGATCACTAATGTGGGGTGCCATGGCTGTACCCTTTGGTCCAACCCTGATAGGACTGTCTTTTTCTGTTCCGGCTGCATTATCTTTTGCATCATCAGAGAAACCTGCCAACAAGGGTTTACAGCAAGCATCGATGATTACCGGAAATATTTATGGCGATGCATTATTTATAGCCGGACTTGCGGCTATGGGTGCAGGTGTAGCTGAAACTGTTGATTTATTAATAGGGGTGGTAACTAAAGAAAGTTTCGGAGTATTAGCAGAAGAAGGTATGAGAACGGCGGTAGCAGAAGTAGGTGAAAATGACAGAGTCGGAGTTATAGCAATGCTACGCGATACACTTATCGACCATCCTACAGGGGGAAAGCTGGCTGTTTTTATATGCCGTACTGATGAAAATATTGCTGGCAAGCATGAACTATTTGATACTCCTGCATTTTCTGAAGATGGAGGACAAGTGCCTGAACATATTATTGTTAATGAGAACAACGTAGAATCTCTGTCAGACGAAGTAGCTGATGAATCTTATGACGCAATACTTCAGGAGCGAATAGGAGATTATTTTATGTTAGCGTATAAGATGCTGAAGCCGGGTGGAAGGCTATATGTTTTGCCACAAAAAGAGGGTGTATACGCAGACAATTTAGATTTTGATATGAATATTTATAAATATATAGGGGCTTGTAGAGGGAAATTCAGAATTGTTGGGCTTAATGGAAGAGTTGATTTACGAAAGTTTGGATTCAAAGGTGAAAATGCAGCATTTCGTACAGTAATAGAATTTATAAAATAACTTATAACATCAATCAAAATTAATACCTGATGTTATCTAATACTTTAGCAATAATAACGTTAAATTTAATTGATATGTGTACATAAATTAATAGTTATTTGAGATAAAATTCACTTAAGACTTTTAAAAGAATATACAACGTTTTAGGCTCATGATTTATGAGGTATACTACTGAGTTTATATAACTAAAAATAAAAAAATTGATAACAACTAATCTCTTCATTTTATACGATACCGGAAGTGTTTTTTACCGGTATCTTTTTTTTCTGGTGTGCTGTGTATTAAAATATTACCTAAAGCTATCCTGATAAACCGTTATATTTAAAACAGTATTGAATACAACTAAATAAAAATAGCCGTATAACTATTAATAGTTATATTCAAGAATATAAAGTTAGTTTGTCTTTTAAA
>JAPORK010000509.1 GCA_026710285.1 Endozoicomonadaceae bacterium
AGATTCAGAAGCACAGGTAGGTCCGGAATATGAAGCCATCATGGGTGATACTCAAATTTATTCTGGTTTGTTAACTAACGCAATGGCAGAAGGAAACGGTGTATTTCTTATTGATCGGGGTTACGTACCCATTAGAATATATGTGGTTCGGTCTCTGCGAGGAAATTGGTCTGCTGTTGCTCCTGCCGGAACAATGCAGAATCCAGCCCAGCTTAATGTTTTGAAGAATGTAGATTTAGTAGAGTTGTATGAAAACGCACATGTAAATCCATTCGAGGTTAATCCAATGATTTTCAAGTAACTCTCTGTTGACAGCTCAGGGTAAGATCATACTTTGAAAACATTAGTCTTTGAGCATAAGTATCCGGACTATCTTCTGACCTGGATTGATGGAGGTTTATCTTAAAACCTACTAACCAGGTTTAGGTGTAATAATCCAAAACAGGAGAGATAAAATGACCAAAGATACAGGTAAAAAATATTCAAAAGAATTTAAACCGTATGCTGTTTACCTTATTATTTCTCAACATAAGCAAAAGTAATTTGTGAGTCTCATTGGTAAAATTATCGATGTGCGGCGTAATGGTTATTACCAATAATCATAGTGGAGAGAAACCACTATTTTGTTCTGTTTTTGTTCACAAATATTTTATTTTTTTGCATAATACTATTGCGTACTCCAAAAAACAAAACCACAGTATTAATTATTTCTTATCAGGTTTATTTTCTATAAAAGATGATAAACAGGTTCTGAAAAATGATCATCAGACTGTTATTATATGAAATAGTCAGAATATAATTATCTTGCTATACTACACATCTCAGCTTTAGTTAACAGACAATTTAATGGTCCTCCTGCTGATCTTTTACAAAACTTTATTAAAATTACTGCATATGTAAGTGAAAAAGAGTGTACAGAATACAAATCTGTAACGAAAGTATTGGTTTACAACAAAGGCTTTGTGGGTTCAGTCATTTTTAGGAAAATAAACAGGAAACAATAATGCACTATTAAATCTATATTTTTTGACAAGGTTGTGAAGCGTTATGCTTTTCATAAAATTGACAGGCTTAATAGTAAACTACAAAAATTCTCTGATTTTAAAGCTTATCAGACAACCTTTAGGAAACTTGTTCAGGCTAACATCAGGTAACCATTAATTCATGTGCTTATGACTTAAATTCAGATTTTAACATTTAATTAGTATCAGAATTTTTATGGGTATTTTCTATGTTAAGGTTATATGGAGCTTTTAATTTTGAAAGCAAGCCAACAAAAAGCTTTATTTTTACACTTTTTCTGTTGTGTTTTATAACGAATATTTGTCCATCATTTTCTGTGACTATTAAAAGGAAAACTAACGATCAGCAATTGATCGTACCGATTGATGAATATACTGAAAATCAACCTAGTACAGATCACAAAGACTTTCCTGTTCAGTCAGACATAAACGATCATACTCATAAAGCGAAATTACTCTATGCAATCAAAGATAGTAATACTTCTACTTGGTCTGATGCTTTTAATTTTCAAAAAGTGGCGGGTACACAAATTGATCCGAGAACCGGTACATTTACTGCTTATATAAAAACAGGGAGTTTGATTAGTAATTTGGATCACGGACCTGATATTAATTTACAGATTAATTATAACAGTAGCAGCACAGCAAATCCTGATGGCTTAGACCGGGGTTGGAGCTGGAACTTAACCCATTTTAATCCGGCTAATAATCAACTGGCGACTTCACAGGGACAAAATTTTATTTTACAGCAGGATGATGCAGGGCGGTGGCGGCCCCGTTATCATAAAATCAAAGATATACAGATTGGGGGTGAGAAACAGACACATTTTTTTATCACTTATATCAATGGATTACGTGAAATACTCAATCATGATGGTTATGAAGTGCGTCTGGAGCAACAGGATGGAAAAGGTGTTAATTTTTCTTATCTTCCTGGTACGCATTTATTGAGTATGATCAGTGATGATATGGGACGAAAAATTATCCTCAGTCGTAAAAATAATTATTTGACAGTCACCAGCTATAACAGTAACGGGAAACCGATCAATATTCGTATCAGCTCTGATGGAAAGCAGTTACAAAGTGTTATTTTATCCAATCATAAACAAGGAGATGAACAGGGTGTTTACCTGTATTATTCTCCTGCTGGTCATTTGCTGAATCAGCTTGTCTATCCAACCGGTTTAACGAAAAGTATCCATTATGACTGCCATCAGGCAATGAAAATGCCACTGCTCTACAATAACCGGCAGCAGGGCTTGTGTGTCGTAACATCACAGGTAGTTGATCCGGGGATGGCACAACCCAAAATGGTTACCTTTTATACTTATGATCAAATCAACAATAATGAACATAATTATCTGGGGTTTAATGCAGGTTTGAATATAATCCCAGGGGAACAGAAAGATTTTTTATTTGAAGCACCGGCTACTTATACTTACAGGACATCAGAAGACAACGGTCTGTTACAAACAATCCGTACTTACAATAAATATCATCTGTTGATTGATATTAAGCTATTCAGTGATAAAACAAAGCATCTCCTTGCAGAAACACATAACTTTTTTTGCCGTAAAGATCAGTATGATGGTTGTGCACATACCAGCTTTGAAGATTTACCGGTTACTTATACATTACCATTGAAAATGGAAACCTATACATGGGGAGAGCGTTCAGGTTCTCCGGCTATTGATATTACATTGCAAACGTATGATAACAACGGAAGACTTATTGATGAAACGGATACTTACGGGCGTCGTAAAACAATAAAATATTGTCCGGTGAAGGGAGATGCTTTTTGCCCGGTTCAGCCTTCCGGATGGTCACTGCATGCATTAACAGAATCAGTTACCCGTTATCCTTCTGATCAAGTGGCTGGTGCTTCAGCATTACCGGTAACAAAACTTTATAGTTATTATCAAAAAGAGATGAATATCAATGGAGAAGGTTATATTTTAGTGTTGCATAAACAGCTATTTCAGTCTGGTCATCAGCAGGATGAAATAATACGACAATACTATAATTATCCTGATAATTATGCTACCTATGGTCTGTTACAAAAACTCATACTAACCGGCAAAACACCAGTGGGTAAAAAACCAGAAAAATTAATTCGCCAATATCATTATATTGTCAGTACAGATAAGACAACAAAAACTTCTTATAGTATCCTGGCAGAAGGTAGCAGGCAGGCACGACGATCACCTGCGGTTACCGTTAGCCTTTTCACTCATCAAACGTTGCAAACAACAGACGCTTTTGGTAAAAATATCATCCGTTATCACTACGATGATTGCGGACGGCTGATACGGACTGACTCCGTAGCAGGTACGACTTTTGCTGCGAGTAAATACTATCACTATACAGTATCACCACAGCTTAATCAGCTCATTGTGACCGGTGTTAACAGTTTGCGACAAAAAATAATTTTTGATGGAGCAGGAAGAGAGCTGGAAAATTTTTCTGAGATGATCAATGCCAGCGGAAAAGCACAGTATAATCGATGGCAACGAATTAGCAGTGTAACTTATGATGCTAACGGGCGTCTTGCTGCAACACACTCATACGATTACCGCAAAAATTTATTTAGCCAACCTAAACAACTGACAACAACTTATGATTATACAGCCACAGGACGTATTCTGCGTAAACATCTTCCGGATGGAGAAGTTGTCGTCAACAATTACGATGATCCTGATCGTTGTATGATCAGTTATAAACGCAATAAAAAAGGAGATCACTCCATTATTACTGTTGTAAATAGCAATATAACAGATAAACCGATTAGGCAGATCTTGTTACCCGAATCGGCAGGTTTACCGCTTTCGGTGAGACAATACTGTACGACAGCAAATTATTTATCCGGAGCAAAAATAACCACTATTACCTATGATGCATATGGACGAAAAATTTCATCCACAGACCCTGCCGGAAAAACAGTTATTATCCATTATAATGAGCGTGGGCGTGTGAGTGAGGTCATTGATCCGGTAGGTAATAAAACACATAATGTCTACAATTTTATCGGTAAAGTGGTGGAAAAATGGCTTGAACCTGCCAAAAACCATCATCGTTATCTGATGTTTTCTGCACAGTATAACGCAGCAGGAGAGCTACTCTGGCAAGCAGGAGAAGATGGTAAACACACTACATATACTTACACTAGCGATGGTAAACCGGATACAATCACGATGCCTGCAGGTCATATCATTACTTACAAATATAATCTGTTGAGACTGCCGGTTAGTAAATGGCTCAATGGTAAATTACTGTTACAGATACACTACAATCCATTGACTGCACAACCGGACAAAATGGTTGATAATACAGGTACAAAACAATGGACTTATAGTGATGATGGAAAAATTATGCAGCTGATACACTATGCGGTGAATAGTGTCAGTGCTGATTATAAAATAGCATGGGATTATAATGAAAACAGAAATATAAGGACCATCATCCACCCTTTCGGTGCAAAAGTGAAGGTTGCATATGACAGGTACGGGCGTATTAGTTCAGTGAATTATCAAATAAATAATGCTAAGAAGCAACTGTTGTATACACCAATCTATGATGGTTTTTCCCGTATTGTTCGTATTAAATACGGCAGTGGTATGCAACGTAGTATTGAATACAATAGTTATGGTCAGAAGAGAAATGTAACAGATATGCTTTCTGGGGAACAACTCTCAGCATGGCAATACCATTATGATAATGTAGGCGATATTACTACACTAGTACACAGAGCTAATGATCATCAGCAGGCCGTATTAAATTATCGTTATGATAAACTTAATAATCTGATCTCTGTCATCTGCACCGGTTCGGCAGGTTTGCCCTTGTGCCCACGAGATACTCACTTTAAAGGTTCATACCTTAACAAAGCACCTGTTATTACCCGACAGGATTATACCTTTAATGCTTTAAACCGAATGACACAAGTAAAAGAAATATTAACTGATGCCACACAACAAAAAACATTAAGTAAAGTTGTTAATTATAGTTATGGTAATATCCATGCACCACTGCGCTTACAGCAAATCAGTACCAAATGGAATAATCAGCCTGCCGTTATTCGTCATTTTAATTATGATATTGCAGGTAATATGATCACAGATAGTGAAAATAATCATCTGACTTATAATGCTTTTAATCAAATAACACAGATTATAACCTCTGATGGAAAGCAGAGTGAGTATATTTATGACGGCAATGGACGTGAAGTAAAACAGATTACTGCTAATCATGATATACGCTATATGTTTTACATAGGTAAAAAACGGGTGGGTGAACAAGTTAATGATTTACAACACAACCGACATATGATAACGCCTTTAGGTATAGCGAAAGCAATTGATGGTGTTATTCATGAATATTATGAACAAAACTATAAGAGAGATACCACCGGTATACTGATAAAAAGTGATGACAGTGATAGTCACTGGATTGTTAGTCAGCATATTATTTACAGTCCTTATGGTATGCAATGGCACAATCATACAAATACTTCACAACTTCTTTACCTGCGTACTTTAGTGGGCTTTGATGGCGAACAGCATGACCCGGTTACCGGCTGGCAATTTTTAGGTGCAGGGCACAGGACTTATAATCCGGGTGAGAAATATTTTGTCAGTGAAGATCCTGCTGGTGATGGTTATGCTTTTGCAGGTAATAATCCCATTGTATATACAGATCCTGGTGGAAACAGACCAGAGTGGGTCAGTTCTGCTATACAGATCATGGGATATGCAGGTAGCCTGGGTATGTTCGCTTTGCATAAGAAATGGGCAAATATAGTGGGAACAACAGTTATTGCTACACTTTCAACCATCGTTATTGGTGCAGGACTCATTGCAGGCAATGCTGCTTCACTGGTCACAGGAGGTGGTATATGCTTATCGGCTGCTGCCGGGGGGGTAATGGTTGCAGCCGCTGCTATACCGACAAACAGGGGCTTAAATATTGCAGGCACTATTGCAGGTATAACACAGATGGCAGTTTCTGTGGCCTCTTCAGGATTAGGTCTTGCGATTGGTGTTTGCACTTGTACAAAATGGTTTAAACAAGCATTTAGCTTTTATTTAGATTTTTCTGCCATGTTAATATCGGAGGGAGAAGAGGCTGTCATGGGGATAACTGTGCCAGAGGCAGTCATACCTGTTTCCAGGCTCTCTGCTACAGCCGAAAAACTGATGAAGTTATTTCCTGAGAATATACAGAATCGAGGTGAAACCGCCATGTTTTCTATAGGAGCCCCTGATCAGTTTGCCAGCATTCTGCGTACTGTAGTAGATAATTTCCAATCAATATCACGTAAAACCACAGATACGATATTTTCAATGTTAGCCTATATGACACAAACAAAAAGAGCAATTAGTTTAAATAAACTGAGTGAATTTTTGCAGTTTGCATCCTATGATGAATCCCTGACAACAACTTCATTTGATCAATTATCAGGTGGAATAAAACAATATTCTGTCCCTTTCCGTGAGATGCAGGCAGTAGGTCATTGTCTTATTTTTCAAGGGGATTATGATTTGATGGGAACTCTGGTAAGAAGTGGGTATATTGTATATAATCCAGATAATGCCAAATGGTCTGCAACATTCCTTGAGCGTGAATATAGTTTTTTTGCAGTTCGTGAACCTCACATGGATGTTATTGTATCAAAGCAGTTTAATATTCCCGGTGATATATTCCGCTGGTTTACGCTGGATGAGGAATCTGTTTTTGGTTTTGCATTCTTGTAATTTTGTAGTAACGCAAATCTTATCAGACACTGACCCAGTTTTCAGTAAAGTACTCTTCATAACAGATTTAATCTGTAAACTTTTCTTATAGATATTTTTATTCTATGTTTAATCTGAATGATACAAAACAACAGCCTGAGCTATTTACAATTATTTATGAATCAATGAAAAAAGTGCTAATTTTATTGTTAACCAGTTACCTGAAAAAAATAATATAACCATTATGCGAATTTAAATAATCTTTAGCAGGTATGCAAAATACTTTGCAATATTAAATTACAGTTGAATTAATTTTATGAAAACAAGACTGATATTTAATTATTAAAAATATATTCCTGCAATTATCATCTATATTAAAAGTCAAATAGAGTCAGAATAACATTTTCACAGCTATTTCATATGTTAAAATCACACATCTTCTATAACTTTAAAGATAAAAGACTTTGTTTTTTTATGCTTTTTTTTATCATAAATATAAGTCAGTCATTTTCTGCTGCTATCAAAAGTAAAATTAACAATCAGCCATTAACCACACAAATTAATCAACATGCCGGAAATCACCTCAGTACAGATTATAAAAATCATCTTTCTCTTTCAGTTGTAAAAGATCAGATTGATAAGATGAAGTTACGCAATGTAACTGAAGAAAGTAATGCATCTTCTTGGTCTGATGCGTTTAATTTCCAAAAAGTGGCAGGTACACAAATTGACCCGAGAACAGGTACATTTATTGCTTACATAAAAACAGGTAGCTTAATCAGCAATCTGGATCACGGACCCAATATTAATCTACAGGTTAATTATAACAGTAACAGCATGGCAAACCCTGATGGCTTAGGTCGGGGCTGGAGCTGGAATTTAACCCACTTTAATCCGGTTAATAATCAACTGATCACTTCGCAGGGAAAAAGTTTTAGTTTACAGCAAGATGATACGCGACACTGGCAACCTCGTTATCATAAAATAAAAGATATGCAGATTGATGGTGATAAAAAGACACACTTTTTTATTACCTATATTAACGGATTGCGGGAAATACTCAATCATGATGGTTATGAAGTACGTCTGGAACAGCAGGATGGAAAAGGTGTTAATTTTTCTTATCTTCATGGTACACATTTGTTGAGTATGATCTGCGATGATCAGGGAAAAAGGATTATTTTAACCAGGAAAAATAATTATCTGACAGTTACTAGTTATAACAGTAATGGAAAACCGGTTAATATTCGCATTAATCAGGCTGGTAATGAGTTACAAAGTATTACTTTGTCAAGTGAGAAGCATAAGCATAAGCATAAGCATAAACGCAAGCATAAGAATGAGCAGGGTATTTATATGCATTATTCTCTTGTTGGTCATTTACTAACCCGATTTATCTATCCAACAGGCTTAACAAAGAGTATTCACTATGACTGTCATGAAGCGATGAAAATGCCACTCTATAGTAATCAGTGGCATGGTTTATGTGTAGTAACATCACAGGTGGTTGATCCGGGTTCTGCACAACCTAAAATGGTTACCCGTTATGCTTATAATCAAATTAACAGTAATGAGCATAATTATCTTGGTTTTAATGCGGGTTTGAATATCCTACCAGGTACACAGAAAGATTTTTTATTTGAGGCACCAGCTAATTATACTTACCGGACATCAGAAGACAATGGTTTATTGCAAATTGTTCGTACCTATAACAAATATCATCTGCTGATTGATACTAAGCTGTTCAGTGATAAAACACAACATCTCCTGGCAGAAACACATGACTTCTTTTGCCATACAGATCAGTATAATGGTTGTACGCATACCAATTTTGAAGATTTACCCGTTACCTATACATTGCCACTGAAAATGGAGACCCATACGTGGGGAGAAAGTTCGGGTCTTCCTGCGATAGATGTTACACTTCAATCATATGATAATAATGGGAGAATTGTTGATGAAACAGATGCTTACGGGCGCCGTGAAACAATAAAGTATTGCCCGGTAAAGGGAGATGCTTTTTGTCCGGTTGCACCTTCCGGGTGGTCACTTAATGCATTAACAGAATCAGTTATCCGCTATCCTTCTGATAAAGTGGCAGGTGCTTCAGCTTTACCGGTAGTAAAAGTTTATCGCTATTATCAGAAAGAGCCAAATATTAACGGCAATGGTTACATTTTAGTGTTGCACAGGCAGATAGCCCAGTTTGGTCATCAGTGGGATACAACCATACGGCATTACTATAATAATCCTGGTGATTATGCTACCTATGGTTTATTGCAAAAATTAATCTTAATTAGTAAAACAGAACTCGGTGAAAAACCAGAAAAACTAACCCGTCAATATCATTATATTATCGATGCAAAAAAGACTACAAAAACTTCTTATAGTATCTTTGAAGAAGGTAGCAGTCATGCACGCAGTTCACCTTCAGTTACTGTCAGTCTTTTTACTCATCAGATACTGAAGGTAACCGATGTTTTCGGTAAAAATATCACCCGTTATCACTATGATAATCAGGAACGGATGATACAGGCTGATTCTGCAACAGGTACCAGTTTTGCAGTGAGTAAATACTATCATTATACAGTGTCACCACAGCTTAATCAGTTGATTATAAGCAGTGTTAACGGGTTGCAACAAAAAATAGTGTTTGATGCAGCAGGGAGAAAGCTGGAAAGTTTTTCTGAGATGATCGATGCTCATGGAAAAAAACAACATAACCGATGGCAGCGGATTAACAGTACTACTTATGATGCTAATGGGCGCCTTGTTGCAACACATTCATATGATTATCGTAACCATTCATCAAAGCAACCGAAACAGTTGACAATAACTTATGATTATACTGTAACAGGACGTATTTTTCGTAAACATATGCCGGACGGAGAGACAATAATTAACAGCTACGATGATCCTGATCGTTGCATGGTTAGTTATAAACTGAATAAAAAAGGAGATCATTCAGTTGTTACTGTTGTAAGTGGTAATGTATTAGATAAACCTATCAGACAAATTTTATTGCCTGGCTCATCAGGTTTACCACTTTCTGCTAAACAATACTGCACGACAGGAGGTAAGTTAGATGGAGCAAAAATAACCACCGTTACCTATGATGCAGATGGAAGAAAAATCTCATCAACAGACCCTGCTGGGAAAACAGTTATTACCCATTATGATGACCGTGGGCGTGTAAATGAGATAATTGATCCTGTTGGTGATACAATACATAAAGTCTACAATTTTACCGGTAAAGTTATTAGGAAGTGGGTAAAACCAGCCAAAGATGATCATCAATACCTGTTGTTCTCCGCACAATATAATATGGCAGGAGAACCGGTGTGGCAGGCAGGAGAAGATGGAAAACGTACGACTTACACCTATACCAGTGATGGTAAACCCGATACAATAACTACACCTGCAGGTGACACTATCACTTACAAATATAATATACTAAGACTGCCTGTTAATGAATGGCTCAATAATAAACTACTATTACAGATACATTATAATCCACTGACTGCACAGCCAGATAAAATAACTGATAATACCGGTATAAGAACTTGGATTTATAGTGATGATGGGAAAATTAACCGGTTAACACATCATGCAATAAATAATACAAGCGCTGATTATAAAATGGCGTGGACTTATGATGAAAATAGGAATGTAATCGCCATGACCAATCCTTCCGGTCAACAAACAAGAGTCACTTATGATCAATTTGGGCGTATTAGTTCAGTCAGTTATCAGATGAATAACGGTAAAGAGCAGCTGTTATCTGCACCAGAATATGATGATTTTTCCCGTATTGTTACAGTTAAGTACGGTAGTGGTATGAAACGCACTATTGAATACAATAACTATGGTCAGAAAAAAAGTATTGCTGATATATTTTTAGATAAATTACTTTCATCATGGCAATATCATTATGATAATGAAGGTAATATTATCACACTGATACGTAGTGAAAATAACCATCAGCAGGCAGTATTAAATTATCGCTATGATACGCTCAACAATCTGATTTCTGTAAACTGCACCGGTTCAGCAGGTTTACCCTTATGTCCAAGAGATACGCATTATAAAGGTTCTTCTGTTAATGAAGCGCCTGTTATTATCCGGCAGGATTATACATTTAATGCTTTAAATCGAATGACACAAGTTAAAGAAATATTAACTGATACAATACAACAAAAAACTTTGAGCAAAGTCGTTAATTACAGTTATGGTGATATCCGGGCACCATTGCGTTTACAACAAATGAGTACTGTGTGGAATGGTCAGCCAGCTGTTGTTAATCATTTTAGCTATGATATTGCCGGTAATATGACCACAGATGGTGAAGGTCACCATATGACTTATAATGCTTTTAATCAGGTGGCACAGGTTGTAACACCCAATGGCAGTAAGAGTCAATATGTTTATGATGGCAGTGGACGTGAAGTTAAACAGATAGCTAACATAAGTGATATACGTTATATGTTTTACACAGGTAAAAATCTGGTAGGTGAACAAATTAATGATTTACAGCAAAACAAACATACTATAACGCACTTAGGTGTAGCTAAAGCAATTGATGGTGTTATTCATGAATATTATGAGCAAAACTATAAGAAAGATATTACCGCTGTACTGACAAAGAGTCATCACAGTAATAATGAATGGACTGTTAGTCAGCACACTGTTTACAGTCCTTATGGTATGCGGTGGCATCATACAAATACGTCACAACCTTTTTATTTGCAAACTTTAACAGGTTTTGATGGTGAGCAACATGATCCGGTTACCGGCTGGCAATTCTTAGGTGCAGGACACAGGACTTATAATCCGCAAGGGCGATACTTTATCAGTGAAGATCCTGCTGGTGATGGCTATAGCTTTGGTGGCAATAATCCCATTATGCATACAGACCCTGATGGAAATATGCCGAGATGGATAGGTTCTGTTATGCAGATTATGGATTATACCAGCACTCTGGGTATGGCAGCTTTGCATAAAAAATGGGCAAATGCTGTGGGTATAGGGCTCATGGTTACACTTTCAACCATAATAACAGGTATAGGGCTGGTACTCGGTGGTGTTAAACCACTGGTCTCTGCAGGTATTCTTGGTTTATCAGTCGCAACGGGTAGTATGATGGTTACAGCTGCTGCTGTACCTGTAAACAGAGGCTTAAATATTATCAATGCTGTTGTGGGTATAACGCAAATAGCTGTCGCTGTAGCTTCTGCCGGGTTAATCTTTGCTAATTATACTCAGGCTTTTACAAAGTGGTTAAGCCAGCTGAATAACGGGCTTGCTTTTTCTGTAAATTGTTCACAAGCATCAGTATTGGAAGAAGAAGAGGTGGTTAAAGCATTAGCAGCTGTACCAAGGAGTATCATATCGGCAGGAACGGAAAGTGTCGGAGCGTTAACAGCAGAACCAAAGGGTGTCTGCAAACTCTCTACAATTGAAACAATGATGAAGTTGTTTTCTGATAATATACGGGGAGAAGATAGTACACAGACAATGTTTTCTATAAAAAATCCTGATCAGTTTGCGAATATTCTACACGGAGTATTACAGAACTTCAGGTCAGTATCAATGCATATCTCAAATATGATATTTACATCATTCACCTGTATTGCACAGATAAAAAAAGAAGTTGATTTAAATGAGTTAAGTGAATTTTTGGAGTTTGCATCATTTAATGAATTCAAAGCAATGAGAGCGTTTAAAAAAATATTTGTGGGAATAAGTGCATCCCCTTTCTCTCTTGAAGATATGCAAATAGAAGGCTATGGTCTAGTCATTGATGAAAGTAATATGTTGTCTGGTAGCTTAGTAAGAAACATCTATATCACACACAATTCTGATGACTCAACATGGTCTGCGGTATACGTTAATCGCTTTTATAATTTTATTTTGTCGTTTGATGATGTTGAAGAGCAATTTACCATCATTAAATATGGACCAGCTGAAAGTCTTAATGGAATACTCTCTTCAATTGCTGTAGGTGAAGAAAATATTTTTGGTTACAGATAATGATTAATTTATTGCTGAAAATAATCTGTGAATAATTGCTCTCACAGGAACAATCCCACGTGCGTGGGGAAGACTTCCTAGAAAAAACAGTTGCAACCCGAGCGCCAGAAACACCCCCACATACGTCTGTCTCTTAGTCACATTTTTCAGGTTCAGTCTTTTACTCTGGCATGTTTGTTTTTT
>JAPORK010000542.1 GCA_026710285.1 Endozoicomonadaceae bacterium
GAGTGTTTCTCAGCATATTTTTCAGACTTTCATCAGAATTCCATATTGTTAAAGATCTTTTCTGCTTCAGAACCTTTTGTCCCTTAGCAGCAGGTGTGTTCATTTTCTCACCTGTTGAGCTGTGCTATTGTATAGTGATTTACATCGATGTCAAGTTTTTTTCTGCAACTAATGCAAATTATTTCAGCAGCCCGCTGACAACAGAGAATCTGCTGCCATTTTTCTACCGCTTAAATTTTCTTTTCATGGTACTTGTCTTTTTGATTTTTCTCAAAGCAACCTCAGAAGACAACTGATTTTTTTTGCCTTGCCCATATGTTTGATTATTTTGTTTTAAGGCTTTCTCCAGCTGTTCCATATCTTCATTGCGACTTTTACTTCTGCAACAGGCATAAGCGATTGCAGCACCTGCGGCTATTCCCGCCACCCCAATAGCTGCACCACCAAGCACCATGGGTGATACACCGATAGTGGAAGCCGCTGCAATGGCATTTGAAATTCCCATGCTGTTGGCATAATGTGCCAATCCTGTTGTTGCCATCGGTATAAGCTGTTTAACAACGCTGCGTTTAATCGAACGTTTAGCGAATGAACCTGTATACTTAGTTACTTTCTCAGGTAATTTTTCTGGTATCATAGATGAACAATCAACAAGACTTGTGGTTTTGTTCCATACATGGTTATAACTCACATCGACGAGAGAGGCTGAGACATTACCTGCTATAAATGACCCTACCGCAACACCTGCATTTACAATTGATGTTTCCATTGTTTATTCCTCCATGGTGATCTGTAATATATTATTTGATAGCAATATTAACCAAATGTTACATTGGCTAACTGCTACTTTAGTCGCAGATGATTTATGGATCTTAAAAAGGGATAAACCGTTATACCTATGGCTGTGCTATCCATGCCAGCCACAAAGGATTACGCACACCTAGCTCGATCTTACAGGTTTATCAGGGGCTGCTACTATGAAACATCAACAGCCTTTAAGAAGAATTTAATGTAATTCAACTTGTTTCTGCGCAGAGAACAAGGCACTTTTTTGAAAATATTCAATACTCTTTTCGTAATTTCTCTGCTCTGCCAGGATCTGCCCCATCAGATTATATGCTGTGACCGAAGGTGATATTTTCAGACAGCGCTTTAAATAAGATAAAGCCTTGCCTTTTAGTTCACACCGGATACAAATTTTTCCCAACGCTAATAACAGAACAGGATCACTTTCATGCTGTGACAATAAGTCTTCAGCTGTTGCCAGCTGCTTTTGCTTATCACACCGAGTAAGATCGCCATACAGTTTCATCAGTTTTTTACTGTATCGATTCATTAAGTTTTTTCGAATAAAAACAGCTGCTTGTTCTTCTGCACCTAAACGTACCATTGCAGAGGCATACTGACAGATAAGATATTCATCTCTTTTATGTTCATTATTAAAAGAGTTCCATATTGCCTGAACAGGCTGCAAACGGGCATTTAAGTTACTTTTCTCTTTACCCGTCTGATAACCCTGTTCAAACAGAGCATTGTAAGTTTGATGATGTATTTTGATGTATTCAGCCGTATCGATTACTTTTCTTTTACGTAATTCAGGCAGCAACCTGGATAGTGCACTCCAGTCTTTTAACTCATAATAACTTCGTTTTAATAGTTTTAACACATGGGTATGATTTGAAGCCTTTTTATAAAGACGTTTTAAAATAGCCAGCGCCTGTTCTCTCTGGTTACACTCCAGTAACAGTTCTGCTCTGGTAATACCAATAACAAGCTCTGCACCTCCGGCTGTTTTATCTGCCTTTCTCAGACACCGTGCGCAAGCTTCATAATCACCTTGATTATGCGCTGCCCGTGCAGCAGCCAGATAAGTCATCAGAGGTGCTTGTCCTGCATTTGCTGCTGATAACAATAATTTATGTGCAGCATGCCAGCGTCCGTTAGAAAAATGAATCATCCCTCTGGTGGCTTGCGTTAATGCTTTTTTACTTTTTGCTCTTCTTGTTACCGGGTAAAACAGACTGATACCACCACAAACCAACTGTATCCCATTGATTATCAGCATAATAGCCATAATACCAAATAGGAGTGCAGCTAAAAAAGACCATAAACTACTCTCCAGTGTATAGGGACCCCAGGCCATGAAAACATAACCTTTGTGAGTAACAAATAATCGGGCTAATACATAACAAACAATAACGATCAAAAAAAAAGAGAAGGTTTTTTTCATTGTACTGTTGCCTCACCTTTGTCACCCCCTTTCTTAGGTGTCTCTTCTTTTACGTTGTGATGCTGGTCACCGGTCTTTTCTTTGTTGGTTTGCTCATTGCTAGGTGACTGTTGTTGTTCAGATGAATCGCTCTTGTTGGCATTTTGTATTTTTTCTGCAGCGCTGTCTGCTGCACTGTTTTTTGTAACAATTGTCGTGTTGCCCAGATGATATTGATTATTTATCTGTTCTTTATAAATTTTTAATTCTTTTAAAACCCGGCTAACCGTAGGAAGTCGGGGCACTATATCTACTTTTTGTAAAGCTTCAAGCTGGAAGAGAATAGATTTTGCTTTGGTTGAATTATTGTGAAACCAGGTTGTAAATAAATTTATCACATTACTAAGGCTTTGTTGATAAATAGTTTTATTACCAATTAAGAGCGCCTGTTGTGCCTGGATTAACATTAACGATATATTTGCTTTCAACTGAATTTCTTCCTTTGGAGACAACAAAAAAGAGACTGTCTGTTCATTTTTCCGAAAATAAAACTGATCACTAAAAAAACGCCAACTATCTAAAAGCATTTTTTTTATTCTGTCTTCCCATGTGACAGGTTTTTTGTTATCAGCCTCCAAAACCACAGCATCTTTTTTTATCGCTTCTGGATTATCTTCATGGGGATGTGTATCAAAATCATCTTTTGCCAGTACTGGAAGGTCCTGAATTTGCACAAAGAGCACATTTAACTGTGACCAGTAATCAGTAATATCTGTGAATGTTGTATTATCAAGTGCAACAATATCTTCATTCAGTATTTTTTTAACAAACAATATTTCACTGTCATCGATGGTATCGAGTATTTTTTTAGCCTGTTTGAGCAGACGAATGGCATTGGTTACATTTCTTTCTGTTTGTAACAATAAGCTGGCAGTACGTAACAAGTATTCAAACTCAGAAATTTTCCATGTTTGCTCACTATTAATTTGTAACTGTCTTATTCTTCCGTCGGTATGCAGAAAATTTTGCCTATTTTCAGCAACTTCCTGCTGCAACTTCTTCAGTATGAGCGCATGATCATTTAAGATACTTTCCTGCACGGTATTTTGTTTATTTAACTCAATTTGTTTGATTGTTGCATTTTCTGCTTTTTGTTGTTGTTGCTGAAACTGTTGTTGCTGTTGCAACTGTTGTTGCAGCTGTTGCTGTTGCCACCACAAAATACCGGCAAGGCAAATGCTGCCTATGGCTGACAGACAACATGCTACCCCAAGCAAGGTAAAAGCAATATTTTTTGTTGATTTCTTCGCTTTACCTGCATTATCTGTATTACCATGCTTGTTCTGTCTGCTGGTTTCAGAAAGATCTGACTTTGTTGATTCACTCATTTGTAAGCACTTAACATTATTACCCCAAACAATAGACTAACTTATTATTTGATATTACGCCAGAAACATTCTTGCATCCAAATATGGTTACCTTAAAGGAGGAAATTGTTTACTTTGAGTTGTCTGGCATAGTCGACATTCTACTCTTTAAAGGTTTCTCCTGGTCACATTTTTTAAGCGCTTATTTTTATCCTGGCAGATTGCCTGCTACTGAATATAACAGCCTTTTTGGCATAAAAACCTGGGATGAGCCTGTGGAAAAGGGTAAAAGCAGCCGGGCTTCCACAGGATCAGCCCACGGTACATTCAGTAAAGACAGCGATATTTAGCAGGAGACAGACATGTGAAGGCAAATAAAATAGTCGGTTTAGGCTTCGGGCTTAGGGGTTCAGCCCGCTAAAGTCTTTCATACACAAATTCTTTTAATAAAAAGCACAGCATTTTTTATCAGATTTTAATGTTATCGTTTGAATTATCTTTCTTCAAAAGAGCAATACAAAAAATACAACAAGTTATTGTTTACTAATTAGCTTATTTCCATGAAAATTTAAAAGTTGCGGTATACGGTTGTTTATGTAAATTCTCAAACCGTGCTCAATTAAACGTTGTTGGCAATGGATTCAGTTGCTTTGCAATTGAATCCATGCATGAATAAACTCACTCAACGCTTTACGATAAACTTCTTTTTTAAAATTAACTACCTGATTGAGAGGGTACCAATAATTTACCCATCGCCATGCATCAAACTCTGGTGGCTTTAAAGTATCTAGCTTAATATTTTGTTCCTGTCCAGTTAACTTCAACAAGAACCATTTTTGCTTTTGGCCAATACATACGGGATTATTTTCATAACGTATAAGTCGTTTTGGTAACCGATAACGCAACCATCCACTGGTACAGCGTATTACTGATACATCTTTTTTTAAAAGCCCTGTTTCTTCGTGTAGTTCACGAAACATTGCATCCTGCGGATCTTCGGATGCATTAACACCCCCCTGAGGAAATTGCCATGCATTTTTACCGGTTCTTTTTGCCCAAAAAAGACGCCCGTAATTATTCGTTAATATTATTCCGACATTTGTTCTGAAACCATCTTCATCAACCACAAATATTTCCTCTGCCTGCATTTTAATACTTTATTCATTGGTGATTTAAATTAGTAAATTTGTAACCTATTAACTGAAAGAATAGTTCATTCAGTTCAATATGAATATTTTACATGGCAATTCATATTTTTGAATTTTGTTTACTGAATCAGTAGAAAAAGTACAGATGAATATCTGCAAGATATTTAGTGATCCATGGTTTAATAACTGATATTACACAACAGTGCATAAATAATATCGGGTAGAAGGAACTGCCAATTGAGCGTTTCTTCTACCCGATAAAAAATTTCCAGCCTTTTTTACATTCGATGACTTAACTTATCCAGTTTGAATACTCTCCAGCAGAGGCATATTGGCTTTTTTTGTGGTATGTCCAAGAAGGGTTAACAGACGATCATCAAAATGTGGTACAGAATCTAATGGAATTCCCAGTTTTTTAAAGGAAAGCTGTTTTTTATCAGGATAATCTAACAAATAGTGGATCGCATTCACAATTTCAGACCATGAACTGGCTCTTTTAGCTAAATCATGTGAGATCAATACATTATCATAGTTATCTTCTGCAACATAGAGCACAGGCACACCTAAATAAGCAGCTTTTATGCCAACTGTTGATTTATGTGTGGCTAATAAAGCAGAAACCGAAACCAGCTCCTCTGTAGTAACCGAAGGAGGCGCTATTTTTACATTTTTCAGACCCGCTACTTTTTTAACCAGTGGTGCATCTGATCTGTTGTCCATTTTTGGATGTAGTGCAATAAAAAATACCAAATCAGGTCTTTCAGTCGCCGCCTCAATAAACTTATCTGCCCAGTTTAAAGAGGACTGATCATAGCCCGCTGCAAAAGTAACCACCCGGCTATTCTTTGCAATATTCAGTTTTTCAAAGATTTGTTCTCTGTTAAAATGTTTTGCCGATTGAATCCACTGGTCCAGTGCAGGTTGACCTGTTACCGTGATCTCACTGGAAGAGAGGGCTTTAATCTTTAAAAAATCCTTAATAAGATAGTCACCCGGGATAAATATTTCGTTGACCCCCAGGGTTGATGCCAGCCATGGCTGTACGAAAGATTGTATAACTGGGTTATCAAAATTATCATAAAAAGCAACAGTATACGCATTTTTAAGTGCAAACTTATTGGTTAGCTGTGCCTGTGCAGTGCTAGCCATACCGGTAACCACCACCTGAGGTTGCCATTTGCTTACGACATACTCAAGCAACTCAACAGGTAAGGTGGTTGTTCGTTGTGTTTCCAGGCTATTAAGCAAACTTTCATGCTGCAGTTTTTGTTGTGTTGTCAACAGAGAGATTAATTGTGTTGCTTCTGGTACATCACGAAATGCTCTGTCTGCTGCTCCAAAAGTGAGTATTCGCACATTAACCGTTTTTGATTTTAAACGGGCAAGTGCTGATTTAAAAGCCAGAGATTCGCCATAATCATAAGCAATAAACAGTACATCAACGGCTGTAGCCGGCACAGCTCTACTCTTATTTGCTGGTCGAGGCGCAGGAGATTTGCGAACACAACCACTAATTCCTATCACAATTAAGGATATTGTTATTAAAAAGATAAGCGATCTGACCATGAAATTCTCTTTCATCCCACTAAATTAAAAAAGTATATTATAACCTAAGCTTATTATCAGCGTAATTTAAAATAGCAAAACAGTTGTTTTATTATCAATATTTTATCTATTTTGTAAAACGACTGTCGTGGTGTTGGTGATTGCATCCTTTTACTGATTAACACTTTTTGGTTAAAAAAACCCCGCACTCTGTGTGGCTGGTATAAGGAAATTGATCAAAAATTGCGAACTGTGCCACATCGTGGCTTTGTGTTAACTGTTCCAAATTATTTTTAAGTGTTTCAGGGTTACAGGAAATATAGATAATTTGTTCAAACTGCTGTACCAGTGTCAGTGTGTTCGTATCGAGCCCACTCCGGGGTGGATCGACAAAGATTGTACTGAAATTATAATCATCCAAATTCAGATGGGATAATCGGCGAAACAACCGCTCCCGTTTTAATGCCGAACTAAACTCCTCACTGGACATCCTGACAATTTCCACATTATTAAGCTGATTGGCGGCCAGATTGTAACGGGCTGCTTTTACAGAAACTTTAGCAATTTCTGTGGCCAGGACACGGTGAAAGTTAGCCGCCATTACACAGGTAAAATTACCATTACCGCAATAAAGTTCCACGAGGTCACTTTTCTTTGCGATGGAGCGGGTAACACCATGCACCCATGTTAGCATTTTTTCATTCATCATCGCATTGGGTTGTGAAAAACTGTTTTCATACTGCCGGTAGATTAGTTTTTTACCATCGACATTAAAACTTTCATAAATAAAATCTTTACTTAACACAATACGTTGTTTACGTGACCGACCGATAATGTGGATATTGAATTTTTCCTGTAGCGCACTGGCTGCCGCCTTCCACTGTTCATCAAGGTTGCGGTGATAAATGAGTGTTACCAGGACTGAACCGGTCTGACTACTTAAAAACTCAACCTGAAACAATTTTTTTTTGAGTATAGTTTGTTGATTCAGCGTTTCTTCTAAAACAGGCATCAGTTGATTAATAGCTTCTGAAGCCGCAGGAAACTGCTTTAAAAAATAAGGTTTTTTATCAGCAGGATCAAACATAGCGTAATGTATGCGGTTATTTTGATGCCAGATACGAAATTCTGCCCGCATGCGATAATGTTGTTTTTTTGATGGATATATTGTTGGTGGTGGCATTGAAAAAGGCAGAAACAATTGGGAAATATGCGCTGATTTTTGTTGCAAAAGTATATCATACTGTTCAGGAAGCGTTAATTCGTTTGACTTCATAAGTTGTTTCAGTGTTCAGTTGGCTATTATTAGTCTGTACTGTAAACAGATTCTTCTGTTTTGAAGCGCTTTTTATAATGTTCAGATAAGTAAAAGCACACAGACTCTCGCTATATTTAAAAATAAGGTGACATCATAACGGTTTTGTCACTATATATCAAATCAACGCAGGCTGAGTCATTAACATTTTCAGGGTAATTAATATCTGTAATATTTAAAAAGTTTTGACCAGTCAAAAAAAGCCAGTATCGACAGACTACATCCAAGCAGAAGAATACCTAATAAAAAATAAATATCATTAAAGGCGATAATGGTAGCGTTCATGCGCATTTGTTCCATTAATAAGGCATGCGCCTGCAAAGAAGCCGTGTGGGAGTCTGCACCTTGTTGTATTAACAGTTGCTCTGTATTTCGCAACCATTCAATAGCGCCAATTTTTGTTAATGGTAGGTATGCAGATAATGTTTTTGTACCCGCATTACGACCATGAATAATTAGTGTGGTTATGATAGCAACTCCAAGTGCACCACCTAAATTACGCATAATACTCGTAATTGAAGCTGCATCGTCCATGTTTTTTGCTTCGATATCAAACAAAACAACAGAAGATAAAGGCACAATGGTAAAGGGAAGCCCTATTCCACGAACCAGCATAGTAAATTTCATTTGTTGACCAGAATAATCAGGATCCATATCTATAAGTAAAAAACTTGCTGCAAGAATCAGATAACCCGCTATGACCAAAATACGGCTATCTACATATTTACTTATCAGTGGAATTAAAGGCATGCAGATTAACTGTGGGAAACCCTGCCAAAAAAAAACGAGACCTATCTCCATAGAAGAGTACTGGTGAATAAGTACCAGATATAATGGCGTAATGAATACAGAACCATAGAGCATAATACCTAATAAAAAATAATTTATACAGCCGAGCGTAAATTTTTTTGAAGTAAAAAGCTGCAATTTAATCAACGGGTGCTGGCTGTTAGTATCAACAACAAAAAACAGGCTTAGTGAAATAAATGCAATAATTGATAACACTATAATATGATTAGAATCAAACCAGTTGTAAGTACTACCATTTTCCAGCACATATTCCAGTGTACCCAGCCCTATTGCGATCAGGATAACAGCAAAAATATTAATTTGAGTGAATACTTTAGTATTGACAGGTTGTTTATCAAGGTGAACACCGATCATAATTAATGCAACAACAGATGGAAAAATATTAATATAAAATAAATATTTCCAGGAGAGATTATCTGTTATCCACCCGCCAATTGTAGGTCCGAGTGTAGGGGCTAAAGTTGCGGTTAAACCAAAAATAGCAATACCTGTCATTTGCTTTTCTTTAGGCAAAAAGCGCATGACCACACTCAACGCTAAAGGAATAAGCGGTGCACCTGCAAACCCCTGCAGCGCACGAAATATGATCATAGATGATAGATTCCAGGCGCAAGAGCACGCCAGCGAAGCAATCATAAAAATGACGATTGAATAGATTAAGGTTCTTTTCAAAGAAAAGGCTCTGACTAACCATGCCGTTAAAGAAATACAGATAAGTTCAGCGATAAGATAAGCGGTTGAAATATTACTGCTCTGATCAACGGGTATGGATAAAGCACCCGCAATTTCCTTAATTGATGAGCTGGTAATTTGAATGTCAAGGATGGCCATAAAAGCACCGATAATGGTGCCAAGAATGATCAGCCAGTGTTTTAAAGGGACTTGCTGTGAAGGTATTTCAGCCTGTTTTGTTTCCTGCATTGCTTTATCACCTTGTATCAACACTTACTTCCACAGAAAGACCAGGGTAAAGTAAATTTTTTAATTTATCTTTGTCTGCAATTGTGATTTTAACAGGCAATCGTTGTACAACTTTTGTGAAGTTTCCCGTTGCATTATTAGGTGGCAAAAGAGCAAATTCTGTACCAGTACCGGGTGTAATACTATCAATTGTACCGATGATTTCTTTATCAGGATAAGCATCTGCTTGAATGGTGACCGTTTGTCCAGGTTTTAAATAGCGTAACTGCGTTTCTTTAAAATTTGCTTCAATCCACAGGTTATCAGTATTGATTAGACTAATTAAAGGCATTCCTGCGGAGACATTCATTCCGGCTGTGATATGGCGGTTGGTAACAATACCTGCTTCGGGTGAGTTTATTTTTGTATAAGAAATATTAAGTGTCGTTTGTTTTATCTGTAATTGCGCAATATTAACCATTGATTGCATTTGTTGTATTTGCGCATTGATAAGGTTGATCTGATCTTCTAAACCATTGCAGGTTGCCTGTGCTGCTTTAACAGCAGCTTCACTGACTTTAACCTGAGCATCAACAGAATCAAGTAACGTATCTGATGTATAGTCATGTTTGTTCAGCTGAGTAAGACGATGCTGCTTCTTTTTATCCTGATTCAACTGTGCTTTTGCCTGGTCAACCTTAGCTTTTGCTTCTGCTATTTGATCATCATTTACCTTCTTTTTCTCCTGTAAAGCGGCAAGCTGTGCACTTTTTACTTGCAGGTTTGCTTTAGCCTGATTTTGTGCATTTTTAAACGGTTTGTCATCAAGTGTAATTAAAAGAGTTCCAGGTTGAACAGAGGCATTATCCTCTACATTTACAGCGGTAACCATGCCATCAATTCTGGCGCTAATTGTAGTAATATTGCCTTTTATATAAGCATCGTTTGTCGACTGAAAATAACGTCCATACACCATCCAGTATATTAGTATCCCTACTATTACAACGATAAAAACAATAATAACTGATACAATATAAATTTGTTGTTTTTTCATTAAAACAGTTTTCCATTGGCTGTTTTTTTATAATAAAGGTGTTTGTGATAACGAGATTGAGATGAGACTTTTTAGTACAGCACAGATAGCGTTTATATTTGGCTGTTTCATCACACTCAACATCACAAAAAAACTTCAATTATCACTGTACATAGTTGGTATTGTTATAAGTTGCACATTCTCCGAATTAGAATTGTATGATCAGAGAGTTAAGCAAAAGATAGTTAGCTTCTCAATAATTTGTGGAAAAAAATAATTGTGAATCTTCTCCACAAAGGAATAATATCCTTTATGATAAACTATAAAATTTCAGCGATGCCCGAAAAAAGTAAACTTTGTTGATTAGGTAGTTGATTGTTTTTATCACCCCGGTTCAGAGCTTTTACCAGGCTCGTCGTAAAGACTCAGCCTTCAGGATCTGTCTGTTAATCACATTTTTTAGTTTCTGACTATTACTTCAGAAGGTTTCTCTTCTCCAGAATATATCAGTCTGCGGACGGAGTTACATTAAAGTTATTCGAAGAGTGATATTATCTAAATCTGAAAGAATGAACAGTACACAACAGGGATACTGATACATCAGTAAATGAGCATTACACTATCTTTGCTGGTAATGTCTTTAAGCGCACTGATGGCAGCATCATCAGGCGCTAACTGATATTGCTTTCCAAACAAAAGCCGTGCTGAGGCTTCCCCGTTACTATAATTGACTAGAATTGGCAATTTACCCGGATGGTTTTTAATACATTCCGCCAGTTGGTTTGTTTTATGTTGATCGAGCATATCGGATGATAAAGTTAACTGCACCGCTTTGGCATAATATTCCCGTGCTTCTGATAATGTCATGACTTCTCTTGCAGACATCTTTAGTGTGCCGGAATACTCATCATGGTTAACTTCTCCGGTAATAACCACTAAATTATCTTTAACCAGTTTATGCTGTGCTTTGACAAAAGTATCTGAAAATGCAGCCACTTCAATACGCCCGCTCTGATCATCTAAAACTAAAAAGCCCATTTTATCACCGCGTTTATTTCGCATAATACGGATAGCAACAATTAGTCCGGCGATACGGATTACTTCACGCGCAGGCTGAAGTTGGTTTATTTTTTTGCTGATAAATTGTGCTATTTCATTGGCATATTCATCAATGGGGTGACCCGTCAGATATAAACCCAACGTCTCTTTTTCGCCATTTAAGCGTTCTTTATCTGTCCATGGTGTAGTTTTCTTATAGCGTACATAAGCATCTGTATCGGCTACCGGTGTCAGCATACCAAACAAATCTGTTGTGCCTAATTGTAAATTTTGTTCTGTCTGCTCAGCGGCTTTTATGGCATCATTCATGCTGGCAAATAAAACCGCTCTTTTAACATTGAGATCAGTAATATCGGGTCCTGTTTCATCCAGCGCACCGGAACGAATCAGTGCTTCCATACAGCGTTTATTGATTTTTTTTACACCAACACGCTGACAAAAATCAAACAGATCTGTGAATTTTCCTCCGCTTTTACGTGCCGATACAATGGCTTCAACCGGACCTTCTCCAACACCTTTGAGCGCACCGAGTCCATAGATAATATGTCCGTCGTCATTGACATGAAACATAAATTCACCAGCATTAATTTGTGGTGGCAACAACGTAAGCCCTAGGCTTTTACACTCTTCCGAAAGGATAACTATTTTATCCGTGTTTTGCATTTCAGAAGACATCACCGAAGCCATGAATTCAGCAGGAAAATAAGTTTTAAGCCATAGCGTTTGGTAAGAAAGTAAGGCATAGGCAGCAGAGTGTGATTTATTAAAACCATAACCGGCAAACTTTTCTACTAAGTCAAAAATTTTCATCGCCAGCGTCGGATCTATGCCTTGTTCTTTTGCACCTTCTGCAAAAATACTGCGCTGCTTTGCCATCTCTTCCGGCTTTTTCTTACCCATGGCCCGGCGCAATAGATCAGCACCTCCGAGCGTATATCCGGCCATAACCTGAGCAATTTGCATAACTTGCTCTTGGTAGAGAATAATACCGTAGGTCGGTTCTAAGACGGGTTGCAATAATTCATGCTGATACTGAGCATCAGGATAAGAAACCCGTTCTCTGCCATGTTTACGATTGATGAAGTTATCCACCATCCCTGACTGCAAAGGACCCGGACGAAACAGTGCAACTAACGCAATAATATCTTCAAAGCAATCGGGCAGAAGTCGCTTGATAAGGTCTTTCATTCCCCGTGACTCAAGCTGAAAGACAGCTGTTGTTTCACCGGTTTTAAGTAATTTGTAACAGGCAGGATCGGCAAGATCAATGGCATTAATATCAATTAATG
>JAPORK010000147.1 GCA_026710285.1 Endozoicomonadaceae bacterium
CCTGCACCGAGGCATTGCCATCCAGTAGCAGGATCGGTACGCTCACCATCATAGCCGAAAAAACTTTTTACTGATCAAGTAAAAGGAGTGATTTGTTTATGCCATACCATACCATAAGGGCTATAGACATTGCGTATGGCTAACCTGTATGTATGACTATTATCAGCTGTTTTTGTTAATATTCCGGTAACGTCGTTTTTATAGTTTTGCTCTGCATACTCACGAATAACACCATCAATAGTTCTTGCCACTCCGTGATATCCAATAAGGTGATTTTTATCTGTTCGGTTGCTAATTTTTTCATTAATTACCCGGTTACCATTATAAAAAAAATAATGCTGCCCGGATCTGCTTTTTTCAAGGTTTTCCCGACCGCTACCGTCATAAACATAATAACTTTTTTCTCCGTTTGTTTTAACGACACTAGTCACCTCATTAAAAAAATTATAAGTTATTTTATTTCCTTCTCCATCAAGACTCATATTACCTGCACTATCATAATAAAAGTACTGCGTTACAGATGTTTTTTGATTCCACTGTATATCCTCTTTTTGCAGACGTAAAGGTGCTGTTACATTATTGTAATGATAGGTGATGATTTTATTCAAAGTCTGGCTTTTATCGTTATTTTGTAATGATTCTTTTACTCGTGATAATCTGTTCAGTGGTGTAAAGGTATAATGCTGACTTGTAATTATTGGTGCTTTTTTCAACCCAGAAAAAGAGGTGTCTCTTGGACACAAAGGGAGATTAACAGAGCCACTGCAATGCATACTGACTAAATTATCAAGTTGATCATACCGATAATGTAAAATAGCTTCCTGGTCATTTTCTGTTTGCTGATGCAACACAATAATATTATCTCTCAGGTTATAGTTAAACGTCCATCGGGATAATAGCTGATTCTCCAGCGTGTCGGTAACCGTATGCTGACGCCCCCAGTTATCATAATGAATAATCCGCTGCATACCGCTGCCATAGCGAATGGAGCTAACATGTGAAAATGCATCGTAAACCGGTTTATACAGTATTTGGGTGCCTTCCTGATCAGAATGATACGACAAAGCAGAAATACGCCCCAGTTTGTCGTATGTTATACACATTTCATTGCCTTCAATATCAGTTCTACTAATGATTCTCCGGTTCTTATCGTAATGCCAGGACAATTGATAATCCGGATAGCCATTTTCTCCTGTATGAATTTTTTTTTTCAACAGACCATCAACGCTGTAATGCCATACTGTGACTCCAGTAATATCATGTTTTTTTACGGGTTTAGCTGTTATATGATCATAGTCAGTTTGCAATAATATTTTACCATCAGCATATTTTTCAACCGGTAATCCTGCTTCATTATATTTCCAAAAAAACTGATGTCCACCGGGTGTAACTTCTGTAGCGAGTTCTCCTATTGCTGTATAAGTGAAGGTTGTCTTTTTTCTGTCTTCACCCGTTTTATACAGTAGCTGCCCTGCATTATTATAACCTGCTGATGATAAAAGATAACGACCTCCGCTCACAGGTAAAGCCCAGCGTTCAGTTACTTGTCCGGTCAAATTATAAACACAATGAATATGATTACCAACAGAATCCGTAATATCATTTGGATGCCCAAAAGAATCATAATTTATCTGTGTTACCCTGCCCATATTATCCTTTACCATAACAGGGCGTCCCCAGCCATCATAAGTTGTAGTTTCTGTTTTTGCTGTATCTGGAGCCATGTTTTTAAGGCTGCATAGTGATTTTACCGAAGGAAGTCGTGTTGAAGAAGCTGGAATTATCCGTTTTTTGATTGGTTTACCCAGTAAATTGACTTGCTGTATATAAACAGGTGAACGTTCATTGTGGTTATTTTGGCGATAACTTACCATACAATTATAATAATTACTGTATAGGAAAAAATTAATTTCTCCGTCTGACAAGTAAATATGATTTATGCGTCCCATGACATCATAATTTTTCACTGTTTTTAAGCTGTATATTTCACCAGTGGCACTTTTCACATAAATATCCTGTTCAGTTATACGGTTATAGCTGTCATAACGAATAGATTTTTTGAGCTGCCAATGTCCTGGAATAGCTTTCCCGAAAATTGAAACTGCTTCATTAAAATACATCAAACTTCGTCCTGCATTATCGAAAAGAATCTTTTGCTGTAGTTTGTTAACTGCGGTCATAATTACTTGATTGTGCCCGGGAGCGAGTATGTATTGATAGTACAATTTTGCAGCAAAAATAGTACCTGAATTCAGGTCGGTCTGAATGAGATGCCCAAAAGAGTCGTAGTGATAATTTCTTTTATTACATCCACTCATGCCTGTTCTTTCAAGCACCTGATTGGTAAAAAGACTGGTGGTAACAGAGGAGAGGTTTTGCCATTTTTCAGGACCAGTCTTAACACTGACATTAGTTATTCGGCTATAATTTTTTTTATTCTCAATATAGTTGTAGTTATAAACTACAGCGTGTGGTGAATCAGGTGTTGTATTTGTAAAAATGGTTTGTTTGATTAACCCATAAGTCAGTGCATTATGTCGATTGGTATAATAATCGCGATAAAGCATCGTATGCTGGTAGTCTGACTGATGAATCTGATGGTCTAATACCAGGATATACCCATGAGAATTCAAATTAAATTGTTTACGATAGAAGTTATATGTTGTATTATAAGACGGTGATGTTTTTTTTGTGGTATCTGAAGCAGGATTAAGTGTAACTGATTCAGGTAACATGCTGAAAAATACCCACCAGGAGAAGCGGGGCATTGTAAATCACCTTCCACCGGGCAATAATGTATACGCATTACACGACCATAAGTATCTGTACTCCTTATAGTTCTACCAAAATTGTCGTATTCTCTGGTAATTGTAGTCACGGCAGGCAATTCGGGGTAAGAATCCCAAACACGATTAACTATTTTTAATGGCAAGCTGTAGGTAACAGGAAGATTTTTAAAGCTGGTTTTTGAACAACTGTCATGCATTTTTGTACTACAAAAAAAATACTCTGCTTCTGATAAAATTTTTCCTGTGTAGTTGTTTACCAGTTTGTTGTCAATGAGCAAATGATATTTGTTATAAGTATGTACTTCTTTTGTCAAGCCATTGTCTTTAATAGTTTGATATACGTAGCCAACGGGTGCTTCAAATAATTTATCTTTTTGTGTGTTTGTTATGCTATTTAATCCTGAATTAAATCCAAGATAATTATGACCATTAATATTAGCATCAGAATAGAGGTAATGATTTTTCATAGCAGGTTGCCCTGCACCAGGATTTGTTTGTTCATTTACAACGACACATAAAGAATGAAAATGATTTGACAACGATGTAGAGAATTTCATCGCATCAGTACAATTAAAAGTGAACGTTTTATCTAATCCCGTAGGGTATATAATATGAGTCAGTAAATGATTTTTGTAGCTTAGTTTGAGCGGCTGATTTGTAACCTGAGCGTCCGAAGGAAAAGTTATTATTTCAGGCATACTATTATTATTTTTAATCCGTATTGCTGCTGGCTCACCATTGATCTTATGGCTCACAATTTCCAAAGATCCCTGGTTTCTGTCAATAGCAATTGCATTGCCTTCATCATCTGTAATTAATTTTAATAAATGGGTTCCTGGTTGATAAATAAAATTAACGCCCCAACCATTTTGTTGATCTAGCCGGGTTTCATAACCATCGTGCGATAACACTTCTTTTAAACCATTAGCATAAATTAATGTAAAATGTGTACTTTTATCTCCCTCTATTTTAATATCATGCAACTTATGGTAAAGCGGTTGCCAGTTATTTTTTCCAATTTTATACAACCAAAAACTTTGTCCGTTAGCTGTTGTTAATTGATTGGTCATGGCGTTGAAATGTGTCAGGTTCCAGCCCCATCCTAAACCTATTCCGTCTGGATTAGAAAGAGTATTATTGTTATAATTGATTTGTAAGTTTATATTCGGACCATGTCCCATGTTGCTTAACAGGCTTCCCACTTTGAAATGAACTGCCAATATTCCTGTTCGCGGATCTACCTCTGCTGTCCATGATTTTTCAAAGTTAAAGGCATTTGACCAGAGCCCTGTATCATTATCAGAAGAAGAAAGGATACGTTTTTTTTTATTTTTTTCCTGTGCCAGCAGGTGTAAATAATCAGGCTTAGCTTCTGATATATAAGATGAAATATTGAAATCTGCTGCTAAACACATTTTTTTAAAATAAAATAAGCTTATTGTGCAAAACAGCGCAATGAGAAAGAGTCCTGTTTTACTATAATATTTTATAAAAAAAGGAAATAATTTTTTAAGCATCATTGTAAATTTCCTGACGGCATTACATAAATTTTTTCATCATGCAGGACGAAATTTATAGAAATTTTAAATTTGAGATTTGCTAATAGGTCAACTCTTGAACAGCTAATATTATACAACAGTGATTTTTATAAAATTAATTTGCATAGTAAGTATTTTATTAGTATCTTCAGCCAGGTTATAACTGCAGAGCTGTCTTGAAGCTACTTAATTTGTTATGATAAAATAAGACGCTTCACTAAAAGAAAATAAATTTATTTGCAATTAAACATAACACAATTTAGATTGAAAAAAGAGTTAATTTAATCAATATATCCACAAAAACCTGCGACCCTTATTAAAAGGTTTGCGTATGAAAGACAAGTCATTGCTACAGATGCCGCATACTTTTATACTCAAACATTTGGTCAGATGTAAAAAAATCTGGAAATTTTTTCCGAATTCCTGGCTATTCGTTCTTTTTCTTATTTTTGTGCGTATTTCAATTACCAGTAATTAGAGGGATGCTCACATATGACCCATACTCTTATATATAAATATTTGCAGCATGTATAATCTTATAGAATGCACTCTGTAAATACCAGTAAGGATTCCTGCTTTCGCAAGAATGATGCGGTGGTGCAGGGAATGACGGAGCAGAAATGCATCATCGAATCAAACCTGAAATAATTAATACAATACCCATGCTGCTTATTCTGTTATCCTTGCTATACCTTATCACTCCTGCTTTTCAGTTTTTCTGTCTGTACAAACATAACTTAATGATTTTAAAAGTTTTGCATACACAACCGTTGTCATTCTTGCGGAAGCAGGAATCCATAAAGAAGTTTCCAGGTTTTTTCATACCTAACCAAATATTTATGTATAAAAGTATGCATATGACCTGAGGGAAGGGGAACAAAGGCTCATTTATCTCATAAAAAAGGGTATATCGTGCATTTTTCTGGCTTTGATTTGCCTGATTCTAGTTTGAGTGTGTTGTCAGATCATTGATACAGAAGGATATTTTACAACCTTGTTAAAAATAAAAATTCTTATATATTATATTAAAGGGTGCAACTGTAATGAATTTATTGCATTCAAAGGCTGATCGGCGTATTAAAAATAATTCAATGAAGATATATTTTAACTTGTGTTTTTTAAAAAAACCATATAAATCAACATTTTGAACCAAAAACTTCAAGAGACATGAAAATTAATTTGCCTTTTAAACGTTAAAGCTATTGACTTAAGCAATTAATGTCCATACAATATGTCCTGATCAGTTTGATAGTGCGGGGTGGAGCAGTCTGGTAGCTCGTCGGGCTCATAACCCGAAGGTCGCAGGTTCAAATCCTGCCCCCGCTACCAGGATTTTTTGAGACCCCTTTTTAAAAGGGGTTTTTATTTTCTGAATGATGGAAAATTTTAAAGAGTTTATAAAAACATTTTAAGATTGCGTGTTATTAAGAGGATTATAACAAAGAAACAGCGGCGTTATTCAGAATGGGCTTCGGGCCCATTTTCTGTTTTTACTGGTACAGATAAAATAGGTTTGCAACAAATAGAAGTCAGATAAAAATAGTATAATCTGATAGCAAACTATTGAAATATTTGCAGTTACAATTTTATAGTACTGAAAGTCAGACTTATATTGTGTTTACAGGTTTATTAAAGATGTCTTCTAAAACAGACCAGTTGGAAATATTGATTGAACCCACCGTTAATGCGTTTGGATGTCAGTTATGGGGTATTCAGTTACTCACTCATGACGGACATAATGTTTTGAGAATTTATATCGATAAAACGAGTGGTGTTTGTCTGGAAGACTGTGAAAAAGTGAGCCGTCAGGTGAGTGCTGTACTTGATGTGGAAGATCCTGTTTCTGGTCAGTATTCGCTGGAAGTCTCTTCACCGGGTCTTGATCGTCCGCTGTTTACTTTTCAGCATTATGCTAAAAACATTGGAGAAAAGATAAATATTCAGTTACACATAGCATTTGAAGGGCAAAAAAAATTTTGTGGCGTTATTTCCAGAGCCGACAGTGAAAAACAGGAAATTGGTGTTGTATGCGATGAGCATGAATTTTTATTTCCGTTTGAAACGATTAAAAAAGCAAATATTGTGCCTTGTTTTTAAAGCAAAATAAATGCTATAAGCTGACTGGAAAATAAAGTCAATAATAGGTTTTCAAAGATATGAGGCTACTATGGGCAAAGAAATTTTACAGGTTGTTGACTCAGTCTCCAACGAAAAAGGTATAGCACCTGAAGTTATTGTTGAAGCAATTGAATCTGCATTGGCAACCGCAACTAAAAAACGTTATAAAACAGAAGTCGATATCAGAGTTTCTGTTGATAGAAAACCGGAAATTATGACACTTTTCGTTGCTGGACTGTTGTAGCTGATGAAGACTTTGAAATTCCTGGTGCCCACCTTACGCTTGATGAAGCACATGAGCATGATAAGTCATTGAAAATTGGTGATGTGTGGGAAGAGCAGGTAGAATCCATTGAGTTTAAGCGTGTAGCAGCACAAACAGCAAAGCATGTTATTATTCAAAAAGTGCGTGAAGCTAAACGCCACCAAATGATTGAACAATATCGCGACAAAATAGGTACACTCATTACCGGCATGATAAAAAAAGTCATGCGCGAGTTCTATATTATTGATCTTGGTGGTGATGCTGAAGCTATTTTACCCAAAAATCAGACTATACCACGGGAGAACTTTCGTACAGGCGTACGCATTCGTGCCTTACTTCAGGAGGTAGAACAGCAGGAAGGTAAAGGTCCGCAACTTATTCTGAGCCGCACCAACCCCAAAATGCTTGCAGAACTTTTCCGACTGGAAGTTCCTGAAATTACTGAAGAAATTATTGAAATAAAAGCAGTTGCACGCGATCCGGGTTCCAGAGCAAAAATTGCTGTAAAAACCAATGATGGCAGAATTGATCCTGTGGGCGCTTGTGTAGGTATGCGTGGAGCCCGCGTACAAGCCATTTCCAGCGAGCTTCAGAATGAGCGGGTCGACATTGTTTTATGGAATGAAAACCCGGCACAATTTGTTATCAATTCAATGCAACCGGCAGAGGTTGCCTCAATTGTTGTTGATGAAGATAAGCATGTAATGGATATTGCTGTGCATAAAAGCAATTTGGCACAAGCAATTGGTCGGGGTGGGCAAAACGTCCGTCTGGCCAGCGATCTGACTAATTGGGTGCTTAATGTCATGACAACAGAAGAAGCACAAAATAAACAATTGAAAGAAGTAGATGATCAGTCTGCTGAACTAACTGAAGCGCTTGAAATTGATAAAGAATTAGCTATAAAATTGATAGAAGCGAATATTACAACAGTAGAAGAAGTAGCTTATCTGCCAAAAGAAGAGATATTATCCAGTGGCGTGCTTGATGAAAAAGAGATCAGCACATTACAACAAAAGGCAAAAGAGGCGCTTCTCAAACAAGAAGAAACTAAGAAATCAGATAATATTGAATCGAACTCGGTGAAAAGCTTGTTCGAACTTAAAGATGTAGATCCAGATTTAATCACCTCATTGCTGGCAAACAATATTAACGATTTAGAAGTTTTAGCAGAACAGGCTGTCGATGATCTTGTACACATTGAAGGACTAACGATGGAAAGTGCTGGCAAACTAATTATGCAGGCACGTAATATTTGCTGGTTTGGTAAAGAAGAGTAAAGGCGAGCCACTTAAGAACAGGAGAGAAGTGATATGGCAGATGTAACGGTAGAACAACTCGCCAATTTTGTTGGTACGCCGGTTGAAAAACTTCTTGTACAGATGCAAGAAGCAGGACTCATACAAAAGAAACCGGCTGAGGTCGTCTCTGAAGCCGACAAAACACAGCTGCTCAGTTATTTGCAGCGTATGCATGGCGACAAAACAGGCAATGCTGAACAAGCAGTTGCAGCAGAAACTAAGAAAATCACCCTGATAAGAAAAACACAGGAAACGATTAAAGTTGCTGACAGTTCAGGGAAAAATAAAATTGTTAATGTTGAAGTACGTAAAAAAAGAACACTGGTGAAACCAGAGGGTGGTTCCAGAACCAGGAGAGGTAATAAAAAACAAACCGCTTCCTCATCTGGAAGACGTTCTACTGATGAACAAAATGAGAAAACGAAAAGAGCAGCTAATAAAAAAACAGCTGCAAATAAAAATGAAAAACCAGTAAAGCGTACTGCTAAATCCAAAAAACCATCCTCTGAAAATCTGAATGCACCACCCGTTCAGGTTATGCAGCCTGTGCCTGCTACTGAAGAGAACAAAGGTTCAGGACGTCGTGCGGCTGCAAAATCAAAGCGTAAAAATAGCAAGAATGATTATCTTGATACAAGAGAAAACGGCGGTAAGCGCAGCAAAAAAGAGCGGCAACAAGAAGAAATTCTGACCCGTAAAGCTTTTAAATCCAAAGCGCTGGAACAAAGCTTTACGAAACCGGTTGCACCTATTGTCCGCGAAGTGATCATTCCTGAAACCATTACCGTTGGTGAGCTGGCACAAAAAATGGCTATTAAGGCAGCCGACGTGGTTAAGTTTATGTTTAAACTGGGTACAATGGTTACTATCAATCAGGTCATAGACCAGGATACAGCTGTTGTTGTCGTAGAAGAAATGGGACACAAGCCTAAATTGCTTAAAGCAAATGCGCTGGAAGAATCCCTGACAGAAGACACCACTACTGAAACATCAGTACATTATGAACCACAACCGCGTGCACCTGTTGTCACAGTAATGGGACATGTTGACCATGGAAAAACCTCGCTGCTTGATCATATTCGTGAAAGTCGTGTGCAGGTAGGTGAAGCCGGTGGTATCACCCAGCATATTGGTGCTTATCATGTTAACACAGCAAAAGGTATGATCAGCTTTCTGGATACACCGGGGCACGCTGCCTTTACGGCAATGCGGGCACGCGGTGCAAAGGCAACTGATATTGTTATTTTGGTTGTGGCCGCTGATGATGGCGTTATGCCACAGACAGAAGAAGCCATACAGCATGCTAAAGCAGCAGATGTACCCATTGTGGTAGCTATCAATAAAATTGATAAACCTGAAGCTGATTGTGACAGAGTCATGAATGAACTGAGTCAGAAAGGCGTCATCCCGGAAAGCTGGGGTGGTGATGTTCAGTTTGTACCTGTTTCTGCACATACCGGAGAAGGTGTCAATGACTTATTAGATGCCATACTGCTCCAGGCTGAATTACTGGAATTAAAAGCTATCGCTGAAGGTCCGGCAAAAGGTATTGTTATTGAGTCACGCCTGGATAAAGGTCGGGGTCCTGTTGCCTCAGTTCTGGTTCAGTCAGGCTTACTACAAAAAGGCGACAACATTCTGATCGGACAGCAGTATGGTCGTGTTCGGGCTATGGTTGATTCAAATGGTAAAGCTGCTCTCACAGCAGGTCCTTCAATTACAGTAGAAATCTTAGGGCTGGATGGAGCACCTGATTCCGGTGATGAAATGATTGTAGTTCAGGATGAACGTAAAGCACGTGAAATTGCACTTTTCCGACAGGGTAAATTCCGGGATGTAAAACTTGCACGTCAGCAGGTGAGCAAGCTTGAAAACATGTTCAAAGATATGGAATCTGCTAAAAAACGCATCCTGAAAGTAGTGCTAAAAACAGATGTGCGTGGCTCTCTGGAAGCCATTACTTCATCGCTTGAAGAACTCGGTAATGATGAAGTGAGCGTTCAGGTTATTTCTGGAGGTGTCGGTGGTATTACTGAAACAGATGTAAACCTTGCGTTAGCCTCACAGGGTGTGGTGATAGGTTTCAATGTACGTGCTGACGGTACGGCCCGCCGCATTGCAGAAAATGAAAGCGTTGATCTGCGTTATTATAGCGTAATCTATGACATTATTGCCGATGTAGAGAAAGCATTGTCAGGCATGCTGGAGACTGAGCTGAGTGAAAAAATTGTCGGTATTGCTGAAGTCAGAGAGGTCTTCCGTGCACCTAAAATTGGTGCTATTGCAGGTTGTATGGTTATTGAAGGTACGGTATATCGTAACGAGCGGATTCGGGTACTGCGTGAAAATATAGTTATTTATGAAGGTGAACTTGAATCTTTACGTCGTTATAAAGAAGATGTTAATGAAGTGCGCAACGATATGGAATGTGGTATTGGCGTAAAAAATTATAATGATGTTAAAGTTGGCGATAAAATTGAAGTATATAAGACAGTAGAAATTGCTCGTAGCTTATAATTAAACGCTTCATAATGGTTATTTTGACAATTTTTGTACAAACAAGAATTGTCTTCTACACCATTTAATGAGTGAAATTGATAATATGCAATGTGGCGGTAATCATTTCCAATGATTACTGCATTGCAACAAATATTAGTCATTAGCTATGTATTTTAATGATTGCTCTTTACTCACACTCAAATAAAAACAGTTCAGACAATTATTAACCAAAGCAATAAATCTCGTGTAAAAAAATTAACCGCAATGTTCAGCTACTTTTAATCTGGCTGATCTTTGCTGGTAATGTTGTGATAAACAATAAAATCTGTATTTTCCAGTTCGTCTGGTCAGAGTATTCAGTGTAAATAAATGGGTTATAAATAATATGTTCAGAGGGTTTAGCCGCACACAACGTGTTGCAGATCAGATTCAGCGTAATGTAGCCAATATATTACAGATGGAAATGCGTGATGCCCGTTTAGGTATGGTTACCATTAACGAAGTGAAGGTATCAACAGATCTGAGTTATGCAGATATTTATGTTACTTTCATGGGTATTGACGATGATCAAAATGGCTTTAAAGAGCAGATAAAAATCTTAACTGAAGCTTGTGGGTATATCCGTTCCCGCTTGGGTAAAATGTCATCGATGCGTTCTGTCCCTGCTTTACGCTTTCATTATGATGAAAGCCTGATCAGAGCAGGTCGTATCAGTTCGCTCATTGACAAAGTTATTCGCGAAGATGAAAAAAACCGCCAGGAACAAAAAATCACAAATAAAGACGGAAGCACCGATGACCAGACATAACTCAAAAAGAGCCGTCAATGGCTTTTTAATTGTAGATAAACCGGCTGGCGTCTCTTCCAATGGCGTACTTCAGCAGGTAAAGCGTCTGTTTAACGCTAAAAAGGCCGGTCATACCGGAAGCCTTGATCCGCTTGCAACTGGCGTTTTACCGGTTTGCTTTGGGGAGGCAACTAAACTGTCGCAGTATTTACTCGATGCAGATAAAGCTTACTTAGCAACAGCGACACTGGGAATTAAAACAACCACAGGAGACAGTGAAGGCAGTGTTATCAGTGAAAAACCAGTCACGGCAACAACTGATGCAATAGAAAATATGCTACCTCAGTTTACCGGTTGTATACAACAGATTCCCCCTATGTATTCTGCACTTAAACATAAAGGGCAGCCACTTTACAAACTGGCTCGTGAAGGTAAACAGATTGAACGCAAACCCAGAGAAATCACAATTCATGAATTTAAACTATTAAGCTACACAAAACCGTATGCACAGTTTTACATTAAATGCACTAAAGGTACTTACGTCCGCACACTAATAGAAGATCTTGGCGAGGCACTTGGCTGCGAAGCACATATTTCAGCACTAAGGCGTACACAGGCAGGTTCCTGTCAGGAAACACAAAGCTATACTCCTGAACAATTACAACAAATTCATGCAGAAAAAGGAACCGAAGCCCTTGATAAACTGATACTTCCTCCTGAGAACGGAATACTTCATCTGCCTAAACTGCTCGCTGGAAAAACTGCTGTCGTACACATAAGACAGGGAAACCCTGTCGCATTACCACAAACACCTTTATCAGGCTTTGTACGTCTGTACAGTGACAACAGATTTATTGGTATTGGCAGTGTAACCGATGATGGTAAGGTAGCGATGCAACGGGCAATAAAGCATTAAATGTGCTGAAACTGATATCAACCCAATATTCTATATAACTTAATGTGTCTGCACAACAGCAGGGCAGATAGGTTAACTTGATGAAATGAACACCTCTTGTTAGTTAATGAATTTTTCTTCATTCATATTCTAACAATGTCTTCATTTCTGTCACGCAGACACACAAAATTAAACACTACCCACGCATGTGGGGAACACCTATCACCACGAGAAACTCAAGCCCTATTATACGGTTCATCCCCACTCGCGTGGGGAACACAATGGCGCGATATCAGAATTGATGACCGTGATCGGTTCATCCCCACTCGCGTGG
>JAPORK010000332.1:0-9275 GCA_026710285.1 Endozoicomonadaceae bacterium
AGGCTATAGCCGCTCAATTGAAAGCACTTATTCCTACTTAATTGCGAAACTCGTGTTATATATAACTCACGTTAATTTTTCAGGAGTAGCAAGCCAGAAAATAATCCTGATAAAAATAATCTTGCATAACTAATAATTAGATGTTATTGTTTCTTTTTATCACTAATATATTTGTTATAAATACGAACTCAAATTATGATTTTTTTTGCGACAATGCGACGATAACAGTACAATCCATTCAAAATGATAAAGCTAAAAATAGCTTAACGTTCTCCATTGATCATATATAGTTGTTGTTAAAAAATTTTATATACTGAGGCGTGTTTTATGAATATTATGACAGCTGCAGTGGTGGGTGCCAGTGGTTATGTTGGTGCCGAGCTTACCCGATTATTGATAAATCATAATAAAATTAAAGTCAAATACCTTCTTGTTTCTGAGAACAGTAAATCAAATAATCTTCAGTTTTCGCAGTTACATCCTAAGTGGTTTGGTGTATGTGATACTGTTTTACAGAGCTTTAATCAACAATGGTTCCATCAGCATGTACATGAACTGGATGCCGTTTTTTTTTGCTACACCTCATGAATATAGCTTAAAATGGACATTTGCTTTTCTGAATACCGGCATAAAAGTTTTTGATTTATCAGGCGGATTTCGTTTAAAATACCAGGAATCTCACATGAAATACTATAGAGCTGAATATGACACCAGTCAACTGCTTGAAAAAACTATTTATGGATTACCAGAATGGCAGGTAAAGCAAATTGCTAAAGTCCATTTAATTGCTGTGCCGGGTTGTTATTCTACTGCCAACCTGATCGCACTGAAACCCGTAACTATGAATCAGCAAATCTATCAGCATGAACCTTTTGTACGTCTTATTGGACGATGGTCAAAAATTAATAATGTGGTTAATACACCATTTGCAGATTTACACTGGCAGATAAATGAAGATTTACATCTGTTAGTCGTATCCTATACTATTGATAACTTACTTAAAGGTGCGGCTTCACAAGCAGTTCAATGCGCTAATTTAACTTTAGGATTAAACAGTAGTTATAGTTTAATTTCTGATATGGAGGCAACTCAAGTGAAGCAATCTTTGGTGATAAAAATTGGTGGTAGTATATTAGAAAAGCCTGAAGCACTCCCAGCATTGTTCAGTATTATCAAAAAACTGTATAAACAACCTGCTATCATTGTTCATGGTGAAGGTTATCTCATTGAAAAAATACTTAAAAAAGCAGGATTTTTAACAGAGAAAAAGAATAATTTAAGAATCAAGCCTAAAGAATAAATTCTGTACATAAGCACGACACCAGATGATCATGTTAATAAAAAAATTATTGCTCTGGCTAGTAGTAATGGTATAAAAGCCGTTGGAATTTCTCTGGCTGATGGTGAATTAGTGTGTTGTTAAAAACATATTTTAGATCTTGGTGAAGTAGGACAACCTAAACCAAATAAAAGTGATTTATTAGATATTTTATTAAGTGCCAGTTTTTCCCAAAAATGTCTTCAATTGGTGCATTAGACAACGGCAACTTAGTTAATGTAAATGTAGATGATACTGTAGTAGTTATTTGTCAGCTACTAAATGCCAGACTGTTATTATTGACTGATGTTAATGGCGTAAAAGACGTAAAAGGAAAGTCTATTGTATATTAACAGATTAAATCACCAATCTGCTGAAAAGCTTATTTCACAAGGTACTATCTTTGGAGGCATAGTGATAAAAGTCAATGCTATTTTACGTACGGCTCATCAGTTGCGACGAAGTATTGTAGTTGCCAGCTAAAAAAAAACCGAACAAATTATTTATTTGCTACAAGGTAAATCAGCAGGCACTCTCATGCAACCTGATTAATTATCTATCGTTTTTTATTTTATATGAGACTGAATAACATGCTTTTTGCACATACACATTTTCTGGCTGACAGCCAGTTAACCAGGCAACAATTAATTTATCTGATTACTTTAGCAAAAGAGATGAAAGCGAATCCTCAGGATTACCAGCAGTCATTAGCAGGTAAATCTGTTGTAATGCTTTTTGAAAAACCATCATTAAGAACACATATCAGCTTTGATATTGGTATTCAAAAAATGGGAGGTCATGCGATATATGTGGGACAACAAAATGGTCGGCTGGGAGTACGTGAACGAGTGACTGATGTCGCAAAAAATCTGTCGTGTTGGTCGGATGCTATTGTTGCACGTGTTTTTAAGCAAAATACATTGGAAGAACTGGCAATGTTTGCTGGTATTCCGGTTATTAATGCACTGAGTGATTTGTACCACCCCTGCCAGATATTAGCAGATTTTCTTACATTATCAGAAAATTTTGGTGATTTGTCGTCAATAAAGCTGACCTATGCAGGTGTCGCAAATAATATTTCAAATTCACTAATGTTTATGGCATCTGTTGTAGGTATAGATTTTACTCTCTTTTGTCCCAAGGGATATGGACCCGATAGTCTGCTCTTCGATCAGGCTTTAGATTTAGCAAAACAATCAAATGCCAGCTTGACTATAATCAATGATACAAAACTGATCGGGGAGCAAAATGTACTTTACACCGACACCTGGATTTCGATGGGAGATAATAGCAGTATTAATGATCTGGAACCGAAACTTTATCCCTACCAGTTAAACCACGATCTGGTAAAAAAGACAGGCGCAACTGCAATCATGCACTGCCAGCCTGCCCATTTAGGACAGGAGATTACTCGAGAACTGTTTGATAGTAATTATTGTCTTGCCCGTCAACAGGCTATAAACAGAATGTGGGTACAAAATGCCGTATTATTCGCCCTTTTTAATAATAAATAATCATAGATTTCATAAGTGATAAAAAAGATGACAACATGTATCAATAAACAAATCAAAAAAGTAGTTTTAGCTTATTCAGGTGGGCTTGATACTTCAGCAATTATTCCCTGGCTGAAAGAAAATTATAGTAACTGTGAAGTCATTGCTTTTTGCGCTGATGTTGGGCAACCGGCAGCAGAGCTTGAAAGTATCAGAGAAAAAGCAATTGCTTCAGGAGCATCAGAATGCTATATTATTGACCTTAAAGAAACCTTTGTGAACGATTATATTTATCCGGTCATAAAGACAGGTGCAGTATATGAAGGACAGTATCTGCTGGGTACTGCAATAGCTCGTCCGGTTATTGCAAAAGCTCATATTAAGCTGGCTTTAGATGTTGGTGCTGATGCGCTTTGCCATGGATGTACGGGCAAAGGTAATGATCAGGTGCGCTTTGAATCCTGTTTTGCTGCACTTGCACCTCAGTTACCAGTGATTGCTCCCTGGCGTGAATGGGATATGGTTTCACGTGAAGATTTAATAAAGTATCTGTATGATCGTGCTATTCCCTGCTCAGCTACTTCACCGGCTAAAATTTATAGCCGTGATGCAAACGCCTGGCATATCTCTCATGAAGGTGGCAGCCTGGAAGATCCCTGGTCTGAACCTGCTGAGGAAGTTTGGACTATGACAGTAAATCCTGAGAAAGCACCGGACAAACCTGAAACGGTGCAGCTTACTTTTAATGAAGGTGAATTAATTGCTGTTGATGGTGAAATTTTTTCTCCATATAAGGCATTAGTTTATCTGAATAATAAAGCAGCTTCTCATGGCATTGGTCGTATAGATATTGTTGAAAATCGTTTAATTGGAATGAAGTCACGGGGTTGTTACGAAACACCCGGTGGTACTGTATTAATGACAGCTTATAAAGGATTAGAAGTGCTGGTTTTAGATAAAGAATCATTAAAATTCAGAGAATCTTTAGGACTGGCATTTTCACATCTTCTCTATGATGGAAGATGGTTTACGCCACTGGCTAAAACTCAACTTTATGCTGCTGCTTTGCTTGCTGAAAAAGTAAGCGGCGATGTTGTTGTTAAATTATACAAAGGTCAGGTTTCTGTAATTCAGAGAAGATCACCTAACAGTCTGTATTCAGAAGAATTTGCTACCTTTGGAGCTGATGGCGTTTATAATCAGAAACATGCAGAAGGATTTATTCGATTATTCAGTTTACCAAGCCGTATTGCAGCAATACATCAGAATAATTCAAAGCAAAAGCAAAAGCAAAAGGAGTATTAGTATGCAGTTATGGGGTGGACGTTTTCAAAAAGATAATAGTGTATTTTTTAAACGATTTAATTCATCTTTGCCATTTGACCATGTTTTAATACACCATGATATTAATTGTTCAATTCATTGGTCTAAAGCGATTCAACGTGCCGGTGTATTAACAGAACATGAACAGAAAAAAATAGAGCAGGCTCTGCTGGAACTGTCTTCAAAAGTTCGTAACGGAGAAGTTAATATTAATACTTCGGATGCAGAAGATGTGCATAGCTTTGTTGAAGCAGAATTGATAAAAAAACTTGGAGACATTGCACGGAAGCTACATACCGGAAGAAGCCGTAACGATCAGATAGCGACAGATCTGAGATTATGGGCACGCGAACAAACCGACATACTTATAAAGACTTTAAAGCAATGTCAGTATGAGCTGCTAACTTTAGCAGAACACAACCAGGATGTCATTTTGCCAGGTTATACTCATTTACAACGTGCTCAACCTGTACGATTTGCACACTGGTGTTTAGCCTATATTGAAATGTTTAAACGCGACACAGATCGTCTTGAAGATGCCAGAAAACGAATCAATCAAAGTCCGCTGGGTTGCGGTGCTTTGGCAGGCACAACTTACCCTGTTGACAGGACAGAACTTGCACACATGCTGGGATTTACATCTGTCTGCGCAAATAGTCTTGATGCAGTATCAGATCGTGATTTTGCCTTAGAGCTTTTATTTGCAGCCAGTACTTCTATGATGCATCTTTCACGTTTTGCAGAAGATGTTATCTTTTTTAATTCAAGTGAAGCCCGTTTTATTCATTTGGGTGATCAGGTAACTTCCGGATCTTCTCTGATGCCTCAAAAAAAGAATCCGGATGCGTTGGAATTAATACGTGGAAAATGTGGACGTGTCTATGGAGCATTACATGGTTTACTGGTTACATTAAAAGCTCTTCCTATGTCGTACAATAAAGACTTACAGGAAGATAAACAACCACTGTTTGATGCAATCAACCAATGGTATACCTGTCTTCTGATGACAGGAGAAGTGATCAGAGCCATTGAAATTAACAAAGCTCATTGTGAGCAGGCTGCCAAAGGAGATTATACAAATGCAACGGAGCTTGCAGATTATCTGGTATCAAAGGGGGTACCTTTCAGGACAGCACATCATATTTGCGGGCAAATCGTTGTGTATGCACTAAAACAGAAAAAACCTGTCGAATCACTTTGTCTACATGAATTGCAGCAATTTTCACCCTGCATTGAAAAAGATGTTTATCCGGTTCTGATGTTGGAATATCTCGTTGATAAACGTAATATTTTTGGTGGAACTGGTCGGTTACCTGTGAGTAAAATGATTGTAGATTACCGTCGTAATTTTGATAGTAGAGATTTTATTATCAGAGACGCAAAGCTGACTGATTTAGATGCCATCAGCCAGCTTGTTAATTATTGGGCAAATGAGGAAGAGAATCTGCCACGCTCCAGAGAAGAGTTGATTCACTCAATAAGAGATTTTGCAGTTGTCGAAGCAAACGGACAAGTTCATGCCTGTGCGTCTTTGTACATTTACAATACAGAACTTTCAGAAATTCGTTCTCTGGGTGTCTCAATCAATGCGCGGAGAAAAGGTTATGGTAAAGCTTTAGTTGAACGGATGTTATTGCAGGCTAAAGACTTGGCACTGGATAAAGTGTTGGTATTAACACGTAAGCCGAACTTCTTTATTCGTCTGGGATTCATTGTTGAGAAAAAAGCTAATTTACCTGAAAAAGTATTGAAAGGTTGTGAGCTATATCAGCGCCAGAGTAACTGTGATGAAACAGCTTTACTTTATCATTTGAATAAGAGTATAATCCACCAAAACTCTGCAAACCTGATATAGTATTAACCAAGACGGGGTTCATGCACCAGTTACAACATTGGCTATTATTTATTTTTAAATATATCCGATCACCTTAGAGGGTGTTGACAGTTAAGTTTTTATATCTTAAAAGGGTCCTTTATAATCATATGCTTAAATATGAAAATATAATATATGTCGATGATAATAATATCCTGGATAGTATTGCGTGATAATCAGTGGTAACTACCATTCCACACATTGTAGTTTCAATGATATGGCTGGCTTAATTGTCAACGCCCTCTGGCAATTAAAACACCTTCAGTAGCAATACGGCAATGCCTGAGTGTATTAATATCTTCTTGTTCCAGTAGTGTCTGCCATTGCAACTCATCACTAAATTGCCTGCCATCGTGCGCCTATAGTTTATGTAATCCCACTTTAGCAGCTTTTGTCGTTGTATGTAGGTCAGCGTTTCTTTGCTGATAATATAATCCTGCGCTTTTCCCCTGAGCAATGTCAGGAAATTAACCGGCTTTTAGACGCTGTGCTGCGAAACCAGATAAAAAAATCATTGCCAATATGTGTTACAAAACCATTCTTTCCCTGATGACGTACATCGCTGTCATTAACTGTCACATAGTCAGATTGCAAACCGGCAGCCAATATCTGATCCAATACAAATATTTTCGTAAGCATAAGATCTGTGCCATACGATTACTGGAAAATATTGTTGGACGATGTCCTTGTCTATTTGCATATTGGTGTGCAGGAATGACAGATGTGTTTGCCTGATGGGAGCCGTATGAATCCAGAGGTTCACTTACGTTTCTGCGAGGGGCTGTAGGGGAGGTTCCCACGGTCTATTCTCTGATCCGCACGCCGAGATCTGTGGGGGATTGGAACTGCCAATGGGCGGTTCCTTCTACCTGATATTGGTATTTACAGTGTATTTTCTACGAGATTATGCATACACAGATACTTGTATAAGAGTATGCCTTTGCCGGACACATACCGAAGGCTGGACGCATAGTGGGCCGAAGCCCACATCTGCCCGGAACAGCAGGTTCATTACAATTAAATTTGTTGTTTTAATGGTTCTTGCAATTGTTTAGTTGTTTCCAGCGCAGAAGTCAGGCGTTCCTTCAACTTGTCACAGATTTTAAGAACCTCTGGTATTAACTCATCATCTGCCTGAATAAATGCCTGACCATCCTCGCCACTATAAAATTCATTCATTGCAAATAAAGTTTTTTCTGAAAGATGTTGAGCATACAGCTTTGCAATATCTGAGATTAATTCATCAACGTCTATGTTTTCATAAATCAAAGCATGCAGCCTTTTTGCCTTTGAAGGTGGTAATTGATTCAGAAAGTTAGCTATAATCAGATCAAAACTCTCCTTCCTTTTTGTAAGTTCTAAAAATTTCAACGCTTGTTGATATTTCACAGAATCATCTGAAGAATCTTCCTGATCCTGTTGATCAGACGCAGACTGGTTAACAACTCCACTCTCTTCTACACCGTCTGGTAACTCTCTGATCTCCTGGCTGGTATCAAAGTTGGCCAAAGAAACAATCGGGATGATTAAAAAGAGGATTAGTGTGCCAAATTTTATTTTCTTCATTCTTTTCTCCAATAAAAAGAAATTTACATAAATTTTAAAGTCTTATCTATTGTCTCTTCCATGAGTAATGCTCTGTTTGTTTTTTTAAATTTCTACACATAAAACTTTTTAATCAGAACTTTCCTAAGTAAGTCACACAACCTTACAGAAAACAAAAATCAAAATCAACAATAAATGATCAATGCTGCGATTAAAAAAATTCCATGTGTAGCTTACCTATCTTTCATAACCATTACAATGCTTCATTCCCCCTGAACTATAAAAATATTGAAACATTACCGACTATTAACTATTTTTCTAACAGAAACAATGAGATTGCTACAGTTTTCTTGCTAGGGGCTGTTACTGTTTTGTCATATTGCTCAGCTTTCACAAAATAACCAAATCAGGGCACAGTCGTGCAGGATACCTGTTGTATTTCAAGCAGCTGCGCCCATATGGGCGTTTTTTGTAAAAGTTGAACAATGACAAAACATCAACCCTAATGTAAATTCAATGTTTTGGTAAAAACAAAATAAGCCAGCACCAATAACTACCTTGCTAAATTCATTTGTTGCATCACGAGCATAAATAGCGATAATAGAGGATTAGTAGCGTAGTCAAAAAGGGATCTCTTAAAAAGTTGTAATTATCTATTTTTCGCAGATTCACTGATTAGATTAGGAATGATTATTATTTATTTGGAGGTTGCTGAGTGGCACGATTAGCGGTAATAGTAGCGCAGGGTGGAATTAGTTCTGCTGGTCGTACATCTGGATTTAATGCCTATAAACGTATTGTTTATAGTGCGCTGAGCCATAAAAGTAAAGAATCTGTACTTGCCTCTTTACAGCAGTTATGCACATCATCACAACATAGCTCCTCTAAAAAATCAATGCATGAGAAAGATTTGCTGGCAGCAACACTGATCAGAAAACTTAACTTATTTGATACCAAAAAAATTCCGGTACACCACAAACTTCCTTTACAAAAAGGGAGTGATTTAGTGGTTAAAAAGAAACATCTGCCGAAAAACATTCCTTCGGAATGGCAATTGACCTCACTTGATGATACCTTCGTGAAAGTCGTTATTAACAGCGCAAAAGATTTTTTACTAAAGACTACTGCGTTATCGGAGGTCAATGCGGCAGGTCAGCTTCCAGATGGTTTTAGTCCAGAAAAAATCTACCCTTCCCGCTCACATCCCAGAGGGTTAGCGATGACAATCTGTGGTGCATCAGATGCGGTCCAGTCCATGGGTATTGACTGGGAACTGATAAAGCAGCAGGTTTCAGCTGATCAGATATCTGTCTATGCCGGCAGCTGTATGAGCCAGATGGATGGCAATAGTAATGGTGGCTTATTGCAGGCACGCCTGAAAGGCAAGCGAATTAGTGCAAAACAGTTACCGCTTGGATTTGCAGAAATGCCTGCTGATTTTATTAATGCCTATATTTTAGGTAATCTTGGAAATACCGGTACGAATATGGGAGCCTGTGCTACTTTTTTATATAACTTACGCCAGGGCATGGATGATATCAGTTCCGGGCGGAGTAAAATTGCAATAGTCGGTAACAGTGAAGCCCCCCTGACGCCAGAGATTATCGAAGGATATACAACTATGGGTGCGCTGGCAACAGATAAATCGCTGAAACAGCTGGACAATATTGTGGCTGAAAAAGAGCTTGATTATACCCGGGCGTGTAGACCTTTTGCAGAAAAC
>JAPORK010000332.1:9285-10311 GCA_026710285.1 Endozoicomonadaceae bacterium
CGAACCGAAATTTCGGGACTCTCTCGCGCGATCAGGATCCCGGCCGACCCAATTATCATCCATCAGCACAAAAAACTGTGCAGACCTTTTGCAGAAAACACCGGCTTCGTTTTAAGCGAATCTGCACAGTTTTTTGTGCTGATGGATGATGAACTTGCACTACAATCAGGCGCATCGGTTCTTGGTAGTATCGGCGATATTTTTATTAATGCTGATGGTTATAAAAAATCTATCTCAAGTCCGGGTGCCGGCAATTATATAACCATGGCAAAAGCTGCACAGCTTGGAAAAGTCCTCTTTGGACAAAAAGCACTGAACAATTCTGTCGTTTATGCTCATGGCACAGGAACACCACAAAACAGAGTGACAGAATCACATATTCTCTCTTATGTTGCTAATGCTTTTAATCTTTCTGGCTGGTCTGTTTCTGCTGTAAAAAGCTATGTAGGACATTCACTGGCAGCAGCCTCCGGTGATCAGCTGATGGTTGCACTGGGTATGTGGCAGCACGGTTTAATCCCGGGCATTCAGTCTGCAAATAAAATAGCTGATGATGTTTATACTGAGAATCTGCACATTCTTACACAAGATGTAGAAATAAACAGACAAGATGTCTCATTTGCTATTCTCAACTCAAAAGGTTTTGGTGGTAATAATGCTTCGGCTGTCATTATTTCTCCTGATGCAACCCTGCAGATGCTAAAAAGCAAACATGGTAGTACAGCAGTGAGCCAGTGGAAAGATAAAAATATCCGGGTACAACAAAATAGTGATGATTATGAAACAAAATACTGCCGGGGGAAGATATCTCCTGTTTATATTTTTGGAAAAGATGTTATAAACTCTGAAGATATCTCCATAAAAGAGAGTGTTATAAAACTAAAAAATCAGAAAATTCCGTTGCAGACAACGCATCAGTATGCACAGTACACAGCTAAAAAAACTATGCCTGAAGCATAAAGACTGACATCCTTCTCTCTCTAAAGACTGTCTTTTATACACAAATGCTAGGTTGGAGTTTTTGAC
>JAPORK010000332.1:10321-12485 GCA_026710285.1 Endozoicomonadaceae bacterium
GTTTTTTTTTTATTATTAAAAATCAGCACTTAAAAAATGTGACTAAGAGACAGCCCCCTGAAAAATGGGGCTTTACGATATGTATGGTAAAAAAGGTGACAAGATACAATAAATCTTTAAATATTTTTGAAGTTTGCAATGCTTCGGGATAGAATAAACTGATTTTCATTTTAATAGTCTTAAGTTAAAAATGTGACTGCACAAAAGCATTAAGTGACAGATGATAAAGGAGTCAGCGTCATGACAGAAATTCACAAAGTAATTGCCAGAGAAATATTAGATTCCCGTGGAAACCCTACTATAGAGGCTGAAGTCGTCTTAACTTCAGGAGAAACCGGCAGAGCAAGTGCACCGTCAGGAGCGTCTACAGGAACTCGTGAAGCACTTGAATTGCGCGATCAGGACTCAGGTCGCTACATGGGAAAGGGCGTTTGCAAAGCGGTTAAAAATATTTGTGAACCGGTCAATAAGATACTCGTTGGTCAGTCGGCAATGGATCAGCATAAAATTGATCAGCTGATGATTGATCTGGACGGAACAGAAAATAAATCTGTACTGGGTGCAAACGCTATTTTAGCTGTTTCGCTGGCCACAGCAAAAGTCGCTGCGAAAAAACAAAACATTCCTCTGTACGAACATATTGCCAATCTTAATGGTTCACCCGGACAATACTCTATGCCTGTTCCCATGATGAATATCTTAAACGGTGGTGAGCATGCAGATAATAACGTAGATATTCAAGAGTTTATGATTCAACCAATCGGTGCAGGCAGCTTTAAAGAAGCACTACGCATGGGGGCAGAAATATTTCATACACTTAAGAAAATTCTCGGGCAGAAAAAACTGAGTGTTTCTGTAGGCGATGAAGGCGGTTTTGCCCCTGACTTACAATCAAATGCACAGGCTTTATCTGTCATTAGTGAAGCAATAGAACAGGCAGGCTATCAGTTAGGCAAACATGTTTCACTGGCGCTGGACTGTGCTGCATCAGAATTTTTCACCGCAGACAAACAGTATAATCTTAGCGGTGAAAACCGTCAGTTTTCATCAAAGGGTTTTACTGACTATCTGGCTACACTGGCCAATGATTACCATATTACCAGCATTGAAGATGGTCTCAGTGAAGCAGACTGGGATGGCTGGAAATATATGACTTATAAGCTTAAGCATAAGTTACAACTCGTTGGAGATGATATCTTTGTAACCAACACAAAAATTTTCAGCGAAGGTATTTCCCATGGTATAGCCAATTCGATTTTGATCAAGCTGAATCAGATTGGTACTTTAACAGAAACACTTTCTGCGATTAAAATGGCAAAAGAAGCTGGGTATAGCACCGTAATTTCACACCGTTCCGGAGAAACGGAAGATGTAACCATAGCTGATCTGGCTGTAGGCACAGATGCAGGACAGATCAAAACAGGATCTTTGTGCCGTACTGATCGTGTTGCTAAATATAATCAGCTGCTGCGTATTGAAGAAGAACTGGGTAAACAGGCCGCTTATGGCATATCATCCGGACAACCCATGCACTAAAATCAGTTGAGCTATCAGAGGGCGCTACGATAATTATCGGGCGCCGTCAGTTGCTTTTCTGATAAAGTAAATCTTCTAAGTAATGGTCTGTTTTTAAAAAACCATCAGGGAAGACAAAACATTTTTATATCAGGCAGTTTTGGATGGCTATATAATTTAATTGGGTTGGCAGGTTTTAGGGTAGCTAGTCATCATACGCGGTTTTGAAGTTCTGAATATACATCATCACAGGACTTTTTATCAACTTTTATTTTATTAGCGCCTGTTTGAATGAGATAGCCAAAATACCCGCTGCGTCCACGCGTAAAACACCATTTATCTCCATTTCTGCTCGTACATTCTGAAAAATCTACAGGAGCATGCGCACTCCAGCAGTTTTTCCCCCAAACCACCAGTTGTTTGTTGCACCATGATGTCCTTGGGCCAAGACAATATCATCAAACACTACACCATCTATGGTTAAAGTTCCCTGAACAGCAAAATTCAATTTATTAGGCTTTTTGGCAAAAGTAAAAGTATTTGTAAATATCATCCATTCATTCTTGTTTTGCTTTTGAACACATTTAACAACCTCTTTACTTCCTTTTCTTCCTGCTCTGATATTCAATCCGTGAAGTGAAGATTTGTT
>JAPORK010000216.1:0-2943 GCA_026710285.1 Endozoicomonadaceae bacterium
AAGAGTTAGATTTAGACATGAAAGACCAAAAAGTCATGGACGTTTATAAGCAATTCAGCAACTACGGTACAATTGCTGCTTAAAACTGTCCGAAGTATTGTTAATTTAAAAATACAAAATTGACTTACTCAACAATCTTTACGATTAACAGGTTGTACAAAAATTAAATTTAGTGCTTTGACGTTGAGTTAAACAAGTATAATCCATCTGATTTAAATTCAGTGGGTTTATCGTTGAAAATCTTTTCTTTTTTCACCTGTTAGAAAGTCTGAATTTCGGTATGTTGAATTGCAACAGGCAAATATTAATATTCATTTTGCCAGTCTCATCATGCAAATTCATAGTATACCAATGAGATAATTTTTATGATAAATAATTATAAAAACAAGTTTTTTTTGTTAAGTCATCTGCTTTTTTCTTCACTGTTTTTTATAATGCAAGATTGTACTGCTGCACCATCTTCATTGGATATGGCGTCATATAATACTAAATATTTATTAAACCACCCTTTAAAAATTAAAAAAAATAATACTAAGAAAAGCAGAGAGAAGGTTAATGGCAATGTCAGAAAAAAACAGAAGTTAACAGCATCTGATAATGATGATAATAAACCATGGTCAAATGCTTTTAATTTTGCAAAAACATTGGGGACACAAGTAGATCCTCGTACCGGTGTATTGAGTGCTTTTATAAAGACAGGCAGTATGGTCAGTAATCTGGGACACGGACCAGATATTAATTTACAGATTAACTATAGTAGCATCAGTACAGCAAATCCTGATGGTCTTGCAGAAGGGTGGAGCTGGAATCTGACGCATTTTAATCCAAAAACGAATCAACTGACAACATCACTTGGTCAAAACTTTCATTTAGTGCAACAAAGTGATGATACATGGCAACCGCAGTACCATAAATTGAAAGATATCAGCATAACAGGAAATAAAACCACTCATTTTAAAATTACTTATGCTAATGGACTGCGGGAGATACTCAATCATGAAGGTTATGAAACACGTTTAGAGCAACAAAATGGCTGGGGGGTTAATTTTATTTATGTACCTGGAACACATTTGTTACAGAGCATAACTGATGATCAAAATCATAAAATTATTTTTAACTGGAATGAAAATTATATTAACGTAATCAGTGCCGGAACAGATGGACAACCGGTGGCTGTTCGTATCGATAATAACAATAATCAGATCAATAGAGTCTTTTTACCGCAACAAAGTAATGCTGCTCTGACAGCTATCCAAATAACTTATATTGGGAATATGCTAACCAAAATGAGTTATCCATCCGGATTAAAAAAAGCATTTACTTATAACTGTAATAGTGCAGTAAAATTTAGCATGGAAGGTGACAGATCATTTGGTACGCTATGTGCAGTTTCCCGGGAAACGGTTATACATGGCGCTGTACAACCCAATAGTGTAATTAATTATAAATATTCACAGGCAAATAGTAATGGACATGATTATCTTGGATATAATTCTGGTTTAGCGCTTTTGAACAGATCAGACAGTGATGCTTTATTTAAAACACCGGTTGATTATACTTATCAGACAAGCCAGGATAACGGTCTTATAAAAGAGATTCATACCTACGATAAATATCATTTACTCATTCGTGATAGAAAAGTAAGTGATCGTACTGAACATCTTTTATCTGAAACAGATAATTTTTATTGCCGCACTGATAGATTAAACGGGTGCGCTCACACTTCTTTTGAAAATCTGCCTGCTACCTACAGCCTGCCATTAAAAGTAGTGACTAAACGGTGGGGAGATAATACAAGTGAACCTGCTGTTGATAGTATTGATCGAATGTATGATGATCAGGGGCGGATTATCAGCAATACAGATAATTACGGTCGTACAACTAAGACTATTTATTGTCCTTATCAGGGTGATAAGTTTTGTCCTGAAACACCGAAAACATGGCGATTAAATACTTTACTTGAAAAAGTAACGACTTATCCAGCAAAGCGCAATGAAGACAGTATTGATTTGCCAATTGTCGTTTATAACCATTATCGTAAACTGGTTAATTATATTGGTAAGGATTATCTTCTGGTACCTGTTTATCAAGAAAAGCACTCAGGCAGCAATATAAGAACAATCACCAGAAGTTATTATACTAATCCATCAGACCTTTTAAGCTATGGGCTACTCAAAAAAATAACTAAAGGGGGTAATGCACAGGGAAGTTTGACTTCAGTTACAAAAGATTACCGTTATACTGCCAGTCCCGATGGTCATAGCAAAACCACCTACAGCAGCATTGAGTTGGCTCAGAATAAATTGCTGCCATTACCCACAGTCACTACCAGTATGTTTACTAATCAGCGGCTTCAGTATACAGACGCTACAGGTAAAAATATAACCCGTTATCACTATGATGAGATAGGTCGACTAATACAGACTGATATGCATGCAGGAACGCAGTTTTTAAGCCATGTTCATTATCAATATACGCTTTCACCCACACTGAATGAAGTTATTATCACCAAGGGTAATGGTTTACGCCATAAATTGATTATGGATAGTGAAGGACGTCAGATAATGGATTTCAGAGAACCCATTTTGGTTAATGGAAAAGCAGATCACGATCACTGGGTTCTAAAAAATAAAGCAACATATGACAACTATGAACGCCTTACAGATAAATACAGTTATTTTTATGATCTGTGTGGAAAGCTTGATTCACTGCAAACAACCTATCACTATGATGATATGGGCGCTGTTAACCAAACTGACCTTCCTGATGGTGAAATAGTCACAAAACACTACGATGACCCTTATCGATGCCAGGTCAGTTATCGCCAGAACCATCAAGGGGAACGCTCTGTTATATCGATTATTGTTGCGAATAAAATCGGTAAACCAGTGCAAAAAATTATTTTGCCAGCGACACAAAAGGTTCTACCTTCACTGCAAATGC
>JAPORK010000216.1:2959-12284 GCA_026710285.1 Endozoicomonadaceae bacterium
ACAAGCAACCCGGTGCACAGGTAACTACCATCCGTTATGATGGTTTTGGACGTGCGGTAATGATAACGGATCCGGAAGGTAATGTTATTCACAGAAATTATAACTCACTGGGAAAAATAACTGATATGACCAACCCTGTTGGAGATAAAATACATTATGTTTACAACCTGACGGGTCAGATTATCCAGACATGGGTGTTACCTGTTTCAGGCGGTCGTTATTTGTTATCTTCTGCACAATACAGTGCTGCTGGACAATTGTTATGGAAAGCCGGAGAGGATGGAAAACATATTACTTATACTTATTTTTCTGACGGAAAACCACAGTCAATTATAATGCCCAACAAACATATTATCACATGGAAGTATAATAACATAGATATTCCTGTGACTACTTATATTGATGGTCACTCACAATTACACACTAATTATGATCCGGTCACTGTACTACCGATACAAAAAAGTGATATTACCGGAGTTACGACCCTGAGCTATAGTGATGATGGTCTGCTCTTAGAAAAAAAGCATACCGGAAGCAATGGTTATCCGGACTACCGGTTTCAGTGGCGATATGATAAAAATCGTTTTATGGTGAGCAGAACAGATATACATGGAAATAAGACGTTTATGACTTATGACAAGATGGGCAGAATAACCGCAACCTATTATAAAAAGCAATTACTTTTCACCAATGTATATGATGATTTTTCGCGCAGAACCAAAATAATTTATGGAAGTCAGATGCAACGCGATATTGATTATGATGCTTATGGGCATCCGTATCATATCAATGATACACTCAATGGTCAGTTACTCTCCGGATGGTATTATACCTATGATAAAAATGGTAATATTATCCAAATTAAAAGACAGGGAGACAATAACAAACAGGCTGTTATTCATTACGATTACGATAAATTAGATAATCTGATCGCTATGCATTGTGATGGGTCATCGGGTTTACCGTTATGTCCCCGGGATACAGCTTTTGCTAATTCAGGCTTAAAGAGTGCACCAATAATCACACGACAAAAATATACATTTACACCATTAAATCGTATAGCACAGGTTCAAGAAACCTTACAAAACAGTGAAAATAATATAACACTGAGTAAACTTACTCGGTATGATTACAGTGATTTTAAAGTACCATTACGTTTACAGCATGTTAATATTGTGTGGAATAAAAGCCAATCTGCCATAAAAAATATAATTTATGACAGTGACGGTAATATGAAAACCGATGGTCAGGGTAATCAAATTAATTATAATGTTTTTAATCAAATTACCCATATTGAAAAAACAAATGGCAGACAAAGTTTTTATACTTATGATGGTAGTGGCAAAGAAGTAATGGAGAAAACTCAATATGATATCCGTTATCTCTTTTACTGCAATGGTTCGTTGGTCAATGAGCGTGTCATTGATTCAGATCAGGTCGTTCATACAGCAGGTTATTATGGCGTAGCCAGAACTATAGATGGAGTTATCGATCAATATTATGAACACAATTATAAAGGTGATGTTGTTAGTGTACTGAAAAAAGACGCTCAAAATAATAACCGTTATCTGCTGAATTATCGTAATATTTATAGCCCTTATGGTATGTCATGGCACTCCCCTTTATCATCTTCTGAGCCTTTTTATAAACGTACTTTATTTGGTTTTGATGGTGAGCGTACAGATTTTGCCAGTGGCTGGCAATTTTTGGGTGCAGGTCACCGAACTTATAATCCACAACAGCGATATTTTGTCAGTGAAGATCCGTATGGTGATGGATACAGTTTTGGCAGCAATAATCCGGTGATGAAAACTGATCCTGATGGTAATTTCCCAAGATGGTTAGGCAAGGTGATGGGAGGGTTTAATGATGTTTTTTCTTTAGGAATTGCAGCCATACATAAAAAATGGGCGCACATTACTTCATCGGTTGTAATGGCAGGACTTGCTGTAGCTGCTGCCGGGATGATTGCAGCAAATGTTGGAGGCGCACTGGCTGCTGCCGGTGCCATGATATCGACAGCTGCACTTAACAGTGTATCGGTTGCGGCGGCTGCAATACCAACGAATAAAGGACTTAATATTGCCGCAGCAGTCGTGGGAGCTGTGAACAGCGCGATAATTATTGCAACAGGCATATATATGTTAGGTGGGGTCGTTGCAAGCGGTTTCGGAAGTGCTGAATTAATAGAAGACACAGCTGAAGAAAGTGTAGAAGTAGAAGAAGAGATCGATACTACCGCTGCCGCTATAGCTGCAAGGAGACCACTACTTGTATCTGTTGACGAAGGAAAATATATGACTGAAGGTGCCATTCAAACCATGTGTAACAATGAACAGTTAACAGATACACTGACTGCAGTTCATGATTTTTATCCTCAGGCAGAAAGTACTATAGACGCAGCATTGATAGTATCAAAAATAACAGGAGTTCCTATTGAGTATTCATCTGTTATGAATTTTGATTGTACTCTGAAATTAATATCAGGTTATCAAAATGAATCTTCCAGAGGATCTTTTGGGGTGGGCACTTTTATAACACATATGATAAAACAGATAAAAAGATTGTTTGCAACTTATATTCCTGATGATTTGTGGATTGAACGAAACGGAGGGAATATAGAGATGGGTTTTAAAAGACCTGAAATAACTCAAATGATCAATGAAAACAGATTTACAGGTGTTATTTATCAAAACTATCGTGCATCTGTTATTACTAATACACAGGGTGAATGGGTTCAGATGAGTTTTGATTCTTCGATAAACAGATTAGAATCTGTTCCCTGGTCACCGTCGGGTGAAAATCTTCGAAAGATTGATTTTGTGGGTGTTGTTGTGACCTGACTATCCATTGGTTAATAACCTGTATAAGGTACTCCTCTGTTTGCAAATGACTGATTTAACGATATTCGTTTCTTATATTAATTTATGTTACTAATTTAATGCTTAATATTATATGTATTGCATCAGTGTCAGATAAACCGATGATATCATAAATTTTTTTAATTAATATTATTAATAATTTTTCTGGCGCTGTTGTTCATTACTATATACAGGCGGTTTGTAAATTATAATTTTTTATAATAGTCACACAGATAACCATAGTAGTATAATTAAAAAATAAACACAGATAAAAAAATACCCTATCCTTTTAATAAAAGTATTAATATTTATTTATACTTTAGGTTATGTGTGGTCTGTCTTTTAAAAGCAGAAGGTAATAAGTATATTGTTTGATTTTATAAAAAAATACAGGAATAAAATTGTTTTTTTTTGATGTTAAACTATTTTTTAGCCATAGAACATGGTGGTGGTAATTATGAAAAAAATTCTTAATAAATATGTATTAATATCTATTGCTCTTTTTTTGTTTATACCATGGGTATTTGCAGCAGGAGGAATGCCATGGGAAGGTCCTCTGGAAAAAGTGGTAGACTCATTAACGGGTCCTGTTGCTAAAATGGTTGGTGTCGTTATTATTGTAATTGCCGGACTCGGTATTGCGATGGGAGAGGCAGGCAGTGGTGTACGAAAATTATTTCAAGTTGTGTTAGGGCTTGGCATTGCTTTTTCTGCTGCTTCTATTATTACCAGTGTATTTCATACCAGTGGAGGTATGTAGACCATGTGTGAACATGCGCTGTGTATATGATCAGTATGAAATTTAACAATAATAAATAATCAATATACGTTTAAATTATAATATGGTAAGTGACTAATATGCGTGGAGAAGTTCGTATACATCATTCACTTATTGCACCAATATTACTTTTTGGTGTGCCGCGTGGTTTAGCTATTGCTAACGGAACATTTTTGGCAGCAACTGTTCTGGGGTTGCATACGTTTTGGTTGTTGCCCGTTAGTATTTTGATTCATATTGTTGCTGTTATGTTAACAAAAAAAGATGCATTAATGTTTAAGATACTGTTGAGGCATATTAAACAAAAAAATTATTATGAATTATAATTATAAATTGATAACAATAAATTATTTATTAACAGACTTGATTTATATTTTATATCAATTTCAGTACTTTAAAATATAATAAATAATAGACAACAGCTGAATGGTTGATATTTAGCATTTCAACTTCTTTTGTGTTTTATTATAAATAAAATGTAATAAATTTTCTTTCTTGCGGCAATTGAATGAAGATTATAAATGCGGTAAAGAATTAAATGGTTGTATATGTTTAAATTTGCAAAACACAGTAAGTTTTCTTCAAATGGGCGTATGGTCGATCTTATTCCATGGGCAGTGTTTGTAGCACCTGGTATCATTCTAAATAAAGATGGTTCACTGCAACAAACGCTCTGTTTTAGAGGACCAGATTTTGCCTCATCTTCTTCAGAGCATTTGATTCATGTTTGTGCAAAATTAAACAATATATGCAAACGGTTTGGTTCTGGATGGATACTATATATCGAAGCAGCACGCTCCAAAGAAGAAGCTTATCTCAAAGAATCTCAGTTTCCTGATCCGGTGAGTCAACTCATTGATGAAGAAAGAAGAATGTTTTTTGAGTCGAGTCAACAGACTTATAATAGTGTTTATTATTTTACTTTACAATATTTGCCTCCGGAAGAGAGTTCACGACGGGCACAAAAAATTTTCATGCAGGATTCATCAGAGCAAAACCAAACTGCTTATGATGAAGTCCTATCACAATTTCAAAATCAGGTAAATCTTTTAAAGAACCTGTTAGCAGAATTTATGTATGATGTGAAAATACTCAGTAATGATGAAACTGTTACTTATTTACATCAATGTATTTCAGATAAAAATCATTTTGTTTCAGCGCCTGATGAACCTGTGTATCTTGATGCGCTGCTATGTGATACACCGTTGCATAATGGTTTTATTTTACAGTTGGGAAACTCCCATCTGAAAACACTGTCTATTACAGGATTTCCGTCAGCTTCAATGCCTGCTTTGTTGGAACAGCTTAATGCATTACCGATAGAGTATCGTTGGGTTACACGTTATATTCCGATGGATAAGCTGGATGCTGAGCAGGTACTCAAAGGATACAGAAGACGGTGGTTTTCTAAAAGAAAAAGTGCTTTATCTATGTTAATGGAAGTGTTCTCTAAAAGTGAATCAGCTTTACAGGATAATGCAGCTATCCGTTATGCGCAGGATACTGATGAGGCCATGCAGGAACTTTCTGCCGATTACATCAATTATGGATATTTTACTGCAACAATCACTTTAATCAGTACTGATCTTAAACAGTTAGAAAGTGCGATACAACAAGTAGAACGGGTTATTAACGGGCTGGGATTTATAACCTTCAGAGAAAGTATTAACGCACTGGAAGCATGGCTTTCTTCTTTGCCGGGACAGGCTTATGCAAACATTCGTACTCCATTACTGCATAGCCTGAATGTTTGTCATTTGCTGCCACTTTCTTCTCCATGGAGTGGTAACGGGTGGAATAAACATCTACAGGCACCGGCACTCATGATGGCACATACAAGGGGTTCGTCGCCTTTTTATTTTAGCAATCATGTTAATGATGTAGGGCATCAGCTAATTATTGGTCCTACGGGTAGTGGTAAATCTGTTTTGCTGAATATGATTGCATTACAGTTTTTGCGGTATGAAGGGAGTCAGGTTTTTATTTTTGATAAAGGTCTTAGCTTTTTAATATCAACGCTTTCAACGAATGGTCAGCTTTATTATTTGGGAGATGATGAAAATAGTTTAAAATTTCAGCCTCTGGCAAATATTGATAAAAAAGAAGAGCAGCTTTGGGCGCTTGACTGGATTATGGGGTTATGTGATGTACAACCAGATGCTGCGGAAAGAGAGCTGTTATGGGATGCACTGGAACTTCTCAAAGAACTGCCCGCTCAATATCGTAGTTTGACCAGCTATCATACATTACTTCAGGATGAAGATCTGAAACAATCGTTATTACCTTACATACTTGATGGTCCTTTTGGTGTTTTGTTTGATGGACAATATGACCAGATAATGAATAACCGCTGGATCTACTTTGAAATGGAAAAGTTAATGGCAATGCCAGACGCTTTAGCTCCGGTATTATTTTATCTTTTTCATTTGCTGGAACAGCGTTTTACCGGTCAGCCAACACTGCTTCTTTTAGATGAAGCATGGCTTTTTCTGGATCACCCTTTATTTGCAAAGAAAATTCGTGAATGGTTAAAGACACTGCGTAAGAAAAATGTATCGGTTATTTTTGCAACACAATCAGTTACCGATTTAATGGAAAGCAGTATTACCAGTTCGCTGTTGGAGTCTTGCCCTTCAAGAGTTTATTTGCCGAATAACAGAGCGCTTGAACCCAGTCTTTTTAAAGTTTATGAACAGCTGGGGTTAAGTGATCAGCAGATTAATTTAATTGCCAGTGCTCATCCACGGCAGGACTATTATTATCAGTCTTTTGTCGGAAATGCATTATTTAATCTTCAGCTTGGACCTATTGCGCTTGCATTTGCTGATGCAGGAAATGCTGAAAAAAAACAGACGCTGAAGCGTCTTTATGAGCAATATGGATATCCATATTTTATTCCTTTTTATCTGAAATCTCAGGGGTTATATGATGTAGCAGCTATTTTTGATACAGAGCCAGATCAGCCAATTGAAGAAAATACAGAACAGGAGTCTTTAAATAAATGAACGGTCCTTCAGATTATGGTAGTGGGCTTGACCCGTTGCATCCATTTGATCTAAAGTATCCGCATCATAAAAAAAGATTTATGATGAACCTGAAAGCTAAAAATAATCTATGGCGCTATTTAACTATTGTAGGCTTGTATATTATTTTAGTTAATGCTGCGGTAATGTTTTGGATTTCCCGTACTTATGCTCCAAAAGTATTTGTTAGTACAATTTTACATTCAGGTGACATTTATCAAAGGGGTATTTTCTCAATGCCACTCAGTAAGAAAAAGGGTGACTTTGTTTTGTTTACAAATAAAATTAAGCCAGCAGGTATAATAGAAGAATAATGCTTATGAGTGATAAAGAGTTTTATCGGGCATCAATGGCGTTGCCACAAAATGATATCACTACTGTTAAAAAAAGTACAAAACAGTGGAAGTTTATATCAGTAAGTTGTCTGATAATCATACTTTTTCAATTTATATTCATAGGCTATTTAATCAAAGTACAAAATGAATATGTCTATGTTGCACGGGTTAAGGCTGGAGAAGAAATAGAAAATGTTACTCCGTTAAGAGCAAATATTAAAGCGAATAGTGTAATTAAACTAGCCTTTATTCGCCAGTATATTGAAAGGCTTATGTCGCTCAGTATTGATCCTGTATTAGTTAAGCAAAACTGGCTGAATAATTATAAATTATCCGGGATTAGTGCAAGAAAAGCATTGAGTAATTTCATTAATAGTGAACAGCTTACTGATAAAATAGGAAAAGAAACAAGAGTGATCAATATTCGTACTTTTAATGCAATCAGCGATAATAGTTTTCAGTTTACGTGGGATATAATTTCTTACAATAAATCAGGAGAAAAAAATAAAACAACAGCATGGAGTGGTGTGTTTACTTTGGCAACTATTTCAGCGAGTAAAAAAATTAATTTAATTGAATTATATGACCCGTTTGGTTTACAGGTTGAGTCATTTTCTTTAAACAAATTAGGTACTTAGTGACGTGTTAAAGCAGATACTTTCTTCAATTAAAAGTTATATCCTGAGTTTATTGCTAATTGCTTTGACGGGATGTACAAATGTAAAATGGACCGGAGGGGTAAAAGCTAATAAAGAGACAATGTCTGTGAGTCAGTCTGTGGGGGCTGATAATGGAACAGATGATAATACAGCAGGTGAGGAATTGCGTCGAAATGTAATTGCTTATCGGTATATTCCTGTTCCTGTTCCGGGGCAGCTAATGGCAATGCCTTCAAAGAAAGACATTTTGATGAACAGAGGTAAGACGCAACACACGTCACCCGTAGATGTGATAAAAGAGGCTAATAAAAAGGCGCGGTATGAACCGCGTAGCGACCAATATTTTAACGCTATGCTGACCTATGTCTATATGCATGAAGCTCTTTATACCGTTTATACGGCATCTGGTAAAATTACCGATATTCAGATGGAGCCCGGAGAGAAAATAAATAATATTGCCGCAGCAGATAGCGCTAACTGGCAAATACAAACATCTCCGAGTGGAGAAGGCAAACAACAGATTATGCACATACTCGTAAAACCAATTATTTCCGGAATTACTGACAATACACTATTAGTGTTAACCAATAAACGTACTTATCATATTTATTTGAAAATGACAGATAATGATACTTTCATGGTTTCAGTGAAATGGAGCTATCCTGATAAACCTGATTCTCTGTTTATAAAAAGAACGGGTAAACCTAAGCATTTGCAGGGAGGAGATGGGATCGATCCATCATCAATGTCGTTTAATTACAAGTGGTATTCTACTAATAAAGTAAAGCCTGAATGGTTCCCTGTGCAAATTTTTCATGATTCATCTAAGACTTATATCTACTTTCCAGATAGTTTTGACGACCAGGTGGTATTACCTATTTTATATGTTCCAGATGGTAATGGTGGTTACAGCACACTGAGCAACTGGAGATTATTACATAAAAATACGATGGTCATTGATGGTGTACTTCAATCAGCAATGTTAGAGACGGGGTCTGTTAAAGGGAAGCGAGTATCTGTTATGATAAAATTGGTATCTGATAATGGAAAGCTTAAAGAAAACGCAGTCAACAAAAAGAAATAGTTCTGCATCGCCCGGTTTACGTAAACCGCTTATTGCAGGTGTAATTGTCTTTTGCTTAATTATAACTGTATGGGCAGTGATAGAAAGTCTTTCTGGCAATAATCAAAATAATAAACAAGCAGTTGTTACTGCTTCAAACGGTGAACAAGTAGCACCGGCTGCAAGTATAAATGAGCTGCCAGGAAGTTATGGTTCAGAAAAATTTCAGCACTTTATAAAACCACCTGAACCTAAACAGTCTGTTTCAGCTGAAGAAATTAATGATTTAAAAGACCAGCTGGCTTCACTGCGAAGTGATTATCAAAACTTACAAAATCAGTTGGTTGAGCAACAAAACAACAATGATACTGTGCCGCCTGAAACCTCTAAAAATGGTAGTTTGACAGAGTCTCAGCAACAACAGGCCATGCAAAGTCCAATTTTTATGCCGGTTGCATTTGGGTATAACGATAGTAATACTAATAACAAGAAAAATGATAATGACAACAATTCTGATAATGCAAACGACGATGTTATTAGTAAAGTTAAGTATCCAAAGTCACCCAATGTTTTGTTGAGTGGTTCTAGTATTCCCGCAGTATTACA
>JAPORK010000353.1 GCA_026710285.1 Endozoicomonadaceae bacterium
ATACAATGATAAAAATAAACATCTAAAAAATGTGACTAAGAGACAGCCTTTAGGGAGGGGAGGATGTCAACTTCAGGATTATTTATATCGATAAAAATGGTGTTGAATAACTGAACCGATTGTTTTTACATAGAGGAGTAGTGCGCATAATCCCACTATTGCGGTTCCTGTACCAATAAGCAATGGCAGACCTAGTTTTATTATTATATAGTTGTACATTGTTTTTTGTCTGAAAAGCATCAGTCCTTCAGTCTGGAGAAAAATGATTAAATTGAGCAGACAGCCAAGTAATCCCATCAGCGGGCAGATAATGATCAGGTTGCGAATAACCGGTAAACCAATGTGAACGCGTTGTTGTTCGTGAAAAAACAGATGATCCCACTCCTTTTTAGTCAGCTGTCGGCGGATTAGTTTATTCATCCATTGTGAACGTAACTGGAGTGGTTTCCATAAATACCATAATCGTTCACAGATTAAAGTGAGCAAAAAAGTATTGCACCCGAGTACTAACCACAGAGACCAGCCTGTGATATCAGCAATATCTGTCCATGAAAATTGATTTAACATATTATTATTTTATCTAAACTATACCTTATTATTTACTAATGTTTCAGGGTTGTGCTTTTTTTCTGAGATTAATTCATTGTAGAATACACTGTATAAATAAACAACTATCTGACTTGTGTAGTGAGTATTTCATTAGCTCCTTCAGTTAAACAGCAGAGCTGTTTCAGTTGCCGGATGACTCTTTGATTCATTTAGCTGCTTAAATTACTTATATTAATTTATACCCATAGTCTTCTATATATTAAAAAATCAGATGATGTAAAAATATATTAAAATGAATGTTTTTCGTAAAATTGATCGTTTTTGCAGGTGATTTTTATCAGCTACGGCAAAAGTACGGATGATTTTTTTTATCGGTTTAGCATTATGGTAAACAATTAATTAGTGATTATACAAACGTTGGCAAACTTATAAAATGAGTCAATTTACATTATAAATATATCAAATGTGCTATATGTATCCATTTGATTTAAAAATACGGAGTTCACTTTTTCAAAGGTCTTTGCTGGTTAAGGGTTAAACAAAAAAATAAAACCCGGTACTTTGAGATTGAATGGACATAGGGTCTTTTAAAAAAAATGTAGCAATTAGCATGTTTATCTGTGGGGAAGTTATCTGGAAAATTAATGCAATAAAAATTTGATTTGTTAATCCAAAGTGTTTATTTTAATATTATTCTGATGAATTTTAAGTAAAGTAAACTTTACTAAAATAAATAACGAAAAGTAAAAAAATTAAAATATTGTATGCAGATATATAAAAAGTATATTATTTTTTTCTTGATTAATATTTCGGACAATTTTTGAAAGTCTATTAGTTATAAAAAACATAAGTAGTTGGTTTTTTGTGGTTTTTCGTTTTTAGGTTAAAAAGCCTTTTAAATCAATGACTTGAAAAAATGTCAGAACTATTATTATTATGAATGTTAGATTATGAGTAATAACTATACTGAAGAACAAAGAATTAATAGACTGTTTTTTTTAGATGTTGATTATTTTCTATAGATGGTTTTACTCTATATAGCATAAAAGTATGATTTGTCTTCTTTTTTAGCAGGCAAATTTGAAAAGCTGAACTTGAATTATTTTTAGGGGTTTTTTGATTATGAATATTTACGATGAGTTACTACATCGTTTGTCCAGTAAAGTAAGAATTAGAAATTTATTTAAAGATCTTCATTTAGAAGATATAGAGCGTATCATTCAACGCTGTACAGAAGTAAAGGAAGAAAAACAACAGGAACTACAAATAAAAGAAAATCGTTTACAACAAAAAAAACAAAACATAGAAGAAATTCGTAAAATTCTCGATGAAAAAGGCTTGTCTGTCTCTGATTTGGAAGAGGTGATTGACGCTACACCACGGCGGCGACGCAATGTGCAAAAATTCATTTTTGAGTATGAAACTTCAACCGGAGAGCTTATACAGTGGCATGGTTCCACCACGGGTCGCTTGCCGAAAGAGTTTCAAAAATTTTTGAATCGTACCGGGAAAAAGCGAACAGATTGTGTCGTTGAAAATATCAGTTAATGCTGTTGTATTGATATTTAATAAATATGAGAAAACTCTGCTTAGGCTTCGACTCCGTTCTCAGCTAGCAGAGTGCCTCCGGCAATAGGTGTGTAGCAGAAGTCCAGCCTGTCTGGGTAAAAACCAAAGTCTAAAAGTTGACTAAGAGACAGTCAGGCAGGCAGCAGAGTCGAGCCTGAAAATGTGACTAAGATAATCTTTAAGAAGAGGGAGGTATCAAGAGTCGATTTAAGGTCTGATCTAAATCTTCTCTGAGATCCTCCACGTCTTCAATACCAACTGACAAGCGGATGAAATTGTCACTAATACCCAGCTTTTTCCTTTGCAGATCTGGTATTGAAGCATGTGTCATAATAGCAGGGTGTTCAATTAATGATTCAACACCACCGAGTGATTCTGCCAGAGAAAAAAGTCTAATATTTTCTAAAAACTGGCGAGATATTTTTATATTGCCTTTCAGATAACAGGCAATCATTCCCCCAAAACCACGCATTTGTTTAAGTGCAGTAGCATGTTGAGGGTGAGAAGTAAGTCCCGGATAAATGACCTGTTCAACAGCAGAATGATTTTCCAAAAACTGTGCAATAATCATGGCATTTTCACAGTGGCGCTGCATGCGGATGTGTAATGTTTTAGTTGAACGCAATAGCAAAAAACAATCCATGGGCGCAGGTATTGCACCTACAGCATTTTGAATATAATGAAGTCGTTCGCTCAGTGATGAATCATTTACCATCAGCGCACCACCAATGATATCGGAGTGACCACCCATATATTTTGTCGTTGAGTGGCAGACAATATCGGCGCCCAGTTCCAGAGGATTTTGCAGCCAGGGTGTTGCAAACGTATTATCCACAGCAAGCATGGTTTGATGTTGTCTGGCTATTTCAGCAATAGCAGTAATGTCTGCAATCTTAAGGGTTGGGTTTGTGGGGGTTTCCAGCCATACCAACCGTGTAGCCGGTGTGAAGGCTTGCTTTAATGCAGTCAGGTCAGTCATATCAACTTGTGTGTAGCTGATGCCATAGCGCTGAAATATCTGATCAAAAAGACGAAAGCTACCCCCATACACATCATCATTGAAAATAACATGATCTCCCTGGTTCAACAGATGGATAACGGCAGATAAAGCAGCACATCCTGATGCAAAGCAGATACCATGCTGCGCCTTTTCTAATGAGGCCAGATTAGCTTCCAGCGCCGTACGTGTTGGATTGGCAGAACGGGAATAATCATAATTGCCCTTTATTACACCAGGACTACTTTGTGCATAAGTTGATGATTGATAAACCGGTGTCATAATGGCACCGGTGACAGGGTCTGGTGTTTGTCCGGCATGGATAGCACGTGTAGCAAATCTAAATGATGAATAATCAGACATTAAAGTTATTCTCCTTCATCCATTGGTCAGAAAGAAATTTAGAAAGATAGCGGGATGCAGAATCAGTTAATAATGCAATGACTGTTTTGCCAGGTCCTAACCTTTTTGCAACGTCAAGTGCACCGGCAACAATAAGACCCGAAGCTCCACCACAAAAGAGACCTTCTTCTCTTATAAGGCGGCGTGCTATTGCAAAAGCACGGGCATCATCCATCTGATGCATTTCATCCACAACTGAAAAATCCATGGCTTCACATGGAATATCTTCTCCTGCGCCTTCTACCTTATAGACCTGTGGATGAGGCTCTTTACCATGAAACAGATCGTAATGTATACTACCAACAGGATCAATACCGATAATTTTAATTGCCGGTTTTTTCTCTTTAATAAATCTCCCTACACCCGATAAAGTACCGCCTGTTCCAGGGCTGGCTACAAAAGCATCAAACATTCCTTGGGTTTGTTCCCAGAGTTCTTTGCCGGTATTGTGGTAATGGGCGGCAATATTATCCTGATTATGGTATTGATTAACATAAAATGCATCCGGCGTATTATGAGCTATACGTTTAGCTGTTTGTACATAGTGATCAGGATGATCTCCGGAAACATCTGTAGGCGTAATAATAACTTCAGCACCAAAACCTTTCAGGGCATCTATTTTTTCCTGACTCATTTTATCTGGCATGGTAAAAATGCATCGATATCCTTTGACAGCTGCTACCATAGCCAGCGACATTCCGGTATTACCTGAAGTATTTTCAACAATGGTGCCACCTGGCTTTAAATCACCCCTTTTTTCAGCCTGATTAATAATGTAATGAGTGATACGATCTTTCACAGAACCTGTGGGGCTCATGTATTCACATTTTACCAGTACAGTGGCACAATGGCGGGAGATTAGTTTGTTGAGTTTGATCAGTGGTGTGTTATTTACTGCATCAAGAATAGAGTTTTTATAATTCATGTCATTTTTTAACTATTGAGTAATCTGTGATTATTTGTATGACTAGCATAAAATTTCACAGTCGGTTAATTTGTTTTTCTTACCCAGGTGATAATAGCTGAAAATCAGCTAATGTAATAAAATTGTGATGTTATGTACGGATAATCAGCTAAAATATCACTATGTTTGTGCGGATAACGGGTTGTCTTCACTTGATGGTATGAACACTGTGCATCCTGACCTAATTTTATTTTCACTGCGAAAATAATAGAATAGTGGTTTCGTTATTTTATAAATAGTTCCGCACAAGCAGTGCATTAATTTTAAGATTTAAGCATTGACAGGTTTTTTGGTTTTGGTATAACCTAAAATATGCGAAAAAACAGGTTGTTTCGGGTAATGAATACTGACTTGAAACTCTGTGTGGCAGGTGTTTTTTTACGCCTTATAACAAATATAAATAACTAATAAGATTAAACGAAATAGTTCATTTTCTTTGTAATTATCTTTTGTCGGTGCACAAATCCTAAATTTATTGGTAACTTCGGTTTATGCGTATAAAATATTTTTTAATACTTACAATAAACGCCCTGTTTGTGTTAATTTTTACTATTGCGCATAGATATCAAATAGCAGACGAGGTGATCTGCAAATAACGTCATTACTGTTATCAATCTAAATGAAGGATAAATATACCATTAGGAAACTGTGTATCACTAAAATGAACAAAGACATATTATTTATCAACACAAAGACATTAATAAGGCTGGGAGAATGATCCAAATTAAAAAGGGATTAAATATTCCGATACAGGGTATACCCGACCAACAGATCACAACTGGTAATCTGATTAAAACAGTCGCTCTTGTGGGTGAAGATTACATTGGAATGAAACCAGTCATGGAGATTGCTAAAGGAGATCAGGTCCGGGCAGGAGAGGTTTTGTTCCGGCATAAGCGAACAGAGCAAATTCAGTATACAGCACCGGTATCGGGTAAAATTGTTGCTATCAATCGGGGACAAAAAAGAGTATTACAGTCTGTTGTTATTGAGCGCAATGAAGAAGAAGGCAGGACATTCACTACCTGGTCTTTTGAGCAGCTGGCTGCGCTTACTCGTGAAGAAGTTATACAACAACTTACTGAATCAGGATTATGGTGTGCGCTGAGAGCACGTCCTTTCAGTAAAATACCTGATCCCAAAACAGCGCCTCACTCTCTGTTTGTTACTGCAATGGATACCCGCCCATTAGCGGCTGATCCGGCTGTGATTATTAAGGCGTATCAGGCGGATTTTTCCAGTGGGCTTGAAGTTCTGAAGCACCTGACAGCAGGTGAGCTCTATCTGTGTACGGCGCCGAATGCCGGTTTTCCATCAGGTCCGGCAGAGCAGGTTACTTTTTCCGGACCGCATCCTGCTGGATTACCCGGAACGCATATTCATTTTGTTGACCCTGTAAGCGTTAATAAGACGGTCTGGCATATTAATTATCAGGATGTGATAGCCATTGGAAAACTGTTCACAACTGGACATTTATGGCAGGAACGGATTATCTCTTTAGCCGGTCCACAGGTGAAAAATCCACGTCTGATCAAAACTGTTCCGGGTGCCTGTCTGAATGAGATTGTCGCAGGTGAATTAACAGAAGCCGAAAATCGGGTGATTAGTGGTTCGGTTTTGTCAGGGCGTCAGGCTGACAGCAAAGCAGTTGATTTTCTTGGGCGTTATGATAACCAGGTTTCGGTTTTAGAAGAGGGACGGGAACGCACCTTTTTACATTATCTGCGCCTGGGGCTGAAGCGTTTTTCAGTTATGCCAGTTTATTTGTCTTATCTGTTTAAACAAAAATTTGCCATGACAACAACCACCAATGGCAGTCCGCGGGCAATGGTACCGGTAGGCAGTTATGAGCGGATTATGCCTTTAGATATTTTACCTACACAATTATTACGTGCACTGATTGTAGGCGATACAGAAATGGCTCACCAGCTGGGGGCGCTGGAGCTTGATGAAGAGGATCTGGCATTATGTACTTTTGTTTGTCCGGGTAAATATGAGTACGGGTCTGTTTTGCGTGATAACCTGAGACGGATAGAAGAAGAGGGGTAATAACATGGCTGAAAAGAAAACCAGCGGTTCAGGTTCATCGCTACGGCGTTATCTGGACAAGATAGCACCAAATTTTGAAAAAGGGGGTAAGTATCAAAAGCTTTATCCGTTATATGAGGCGATTGATACACTTTTTTACAGTCCGCCTTCGGTGACTCACACTTCTGCGCATGTTCGTGATGGTATTGATTTAAAAAGGATTATGATTACCGTATGGCTGTGTACTTTTCCGGCGATGTTTTTTGGTATGTGGAATGTAGGTTATCAGGCCAATACTGCTATTTTAGATGGGACAGGCAGTGCAGCATACTGGCATAATATAATATGGAGCAGCCATAATCCAGATAGCTTCCTGGATAATTTTATTTATGGTGCCACCTGGTATATCCCCATCTATGCAGTCACATTTATTGTAGGTGGATTTTGGGAAGTCCTGTTTGCTGTTATTCGTCGCCATGAAGTTAATGAAGGTTTTTTTGTATCTTCGGTACTGTTTTCTCTGACTATGCCGCCCACTGTACCTTTATGGCAGGTTGCGCTGGGTATTTCATTTGGTATCGTTATAGGCAAGGAAGTGTTTGGCGGAACAGGTAAAAACTTCCTCAACCCGGCGCTGACCGGTAGAGCCTTTCTCTACTTTGCTTATCCGGTACAATTATCCGGTGCTTCTGTATGGACAGCCGCTGATGGTTTTAGTGGTGCAACAGCATTGAGTCTGGCGCAGGATGACGGCGTAAAAAATGTTATGCTGCACGGTATTACCTGGACCCGCGCCTTTTTGGGAACGATTCAGGGCTCGGTGGGTGAAACCTCTACACTGGCTATTTTTATCGGGGGTGCTGTACTGCTTATAATGGGAATTGCTTCCTGGCGGATTGTGCTGGGAACCTTTCTCGGAATGGTTGCTATGAGTCTGATTTTCAATGCAATCGGCTCAAAAACTAATCCAATGTTTGCGATGCCATGGTACTGGCATCTGGTGTTGGGAGGATTTGCATTTGGTCTTATTTTTATGACAACAGATCCGGTTTCTGCATCAATGACACACACAGGACGGTGGTTCTATGGATTGTTGATTGGTGCAATGACAGTACTGATTCGGGTAATTAATCCGGCTTACCCGGAAGGCGTTATGTTGGCTATACTGTTTGCAAATATCTTTGCTCCGCTGATCGATCATGCAGTTATTCGTGCCAATATAAAACGCAGAGAGGTACGTAGTCGTGTCTGATATAAATAACAATTCGATAAAAAAAATTCTTCTGGTAACGATTATATTGTGTCTTCTCTGTTCAGTGCTGGTGGCATCTACTGCAGTGTTTTTAAATGCCCGGCAGGAAGAAAACAAGCAGCTAGATATGGAAAAAAGTATCCTGGAAGTCTCCGGACTGGTTGAGAATGTTAATGCGCTCTCCAGAGAAGAAGTTTTTAAGTTATCTGCTGAAAAACTAATCCCGGCTCTGGTAGACTTGCGCACAGGGACTTTTTATAAAGGGAGCGAGCTAAATGTTAACAGCTATAATTTTAATGATGCGCTAAAAAGTAATAAACTTTCCCGAGCGCTACCTATCAGTGAAGACCCGGCACTCATTAAGCGGCAGGAATATTACTCCAAAGTATTTATGGTAAAAAATGCACAGGGGCAACTTTCGGTGCTGATTTTACCAGTACGCGGATATGGACTTTGGTCAACACTGTATGGTTTTTTAGCCCTGAAAGGTGATTTAAAAACAGTGCAGGCACTCACTTTTTACAGCCAGAAAGAGACGCCAGGACTTGGCGGAGAAGTGGATAATCCCCGCTGGAAAGCACAATGGCATAACAAATCTATTGATCTTGGAAAAGGCAAGCTGGGTATACAGGTTGTGAAAACCGAAAGCAGTACGGACAGCGAAGAAAGATCACATCAGGTGGATGCGATTTCAGGTGCCACACTGACCAGCCGTGGTGTCAGTCACTTAATTAATTTCTGGCTGGGTTCACAGGGTTTTGGTCCTTTTCTTAAAAATTTAAAGCGAGGAGCTATTTAATATGAACAAGCAAAGCAGTATATTATTTTCTCCCGTTGTTGATAATAATCCGATTACACTTCAGGTGTTGGGTATTTGTTCAGCACTGGCGGTCACAACAAATATGGCAACCAGCTTTGTAATGGCTGTTTCTGTGATGATAGTCACTGCGCTATCGAGTATGTTTGTCTCAGTTATTCGTAAACATATTCCAGATAGTATTCGTATTATTGTACAAATGACGATTATTGCTTCACTGGTTATTGTCGTTGATCAGGTTCTGGAAGCTTATGCCTATTCTACCAGCAAACAACTCTCTGTTTTTGTCGGGCTTATTATTACCAACTGTATTGTCATGGGGCGTGCCGAAGGATTTGCAATGAGTAATCCTCCACTGGCTTCTTTCTTAGACGGAGCCGGGAATGGATTAGGCTATGGTTTGATTTTGATGGTTGTGGCTTTTTTTCGTGAACTGATCGGTTCCGGTAAATTATTTGGTATAACGATTTTACCTACCGTTAATAATGGTGGATGGTATACACCGAATGGATTAATGCTTCTGGCACCGAGTGCTTTCTTTCTTATCGGTATGATTATCTGGGCAGTGCGTAGTTACAAACCGGCTCAGGTTGAAAAATCTGTTTTCAAAATTGCCCCTCAGCATCAGTTAATGGAGGAGCATTAAAATGGAACTGTATCTGAGTTTATTTCTTAAAGCCGTTTTTGTTGAAAATATGGCGCTGGCATTCTTTTTAGGGATGTGTACTTTTCTTGCCGTTTCTAAAAAAATTCAAACTTCAATAGGATTGGGAGTAGCGGTTGTTGTGGTACAAACGATTACTGTACCGGTTAACAATCTCGTTTTTCAACATTTGCTAAAAAGTGGCGCTTGGGCTTGGGCAGGTTTACCTGAGCTGGATTTAGGCTTTTTGGGGTTGATTACTTATATTGGTGTTATTGCTGCAATTGTACAAATTTTAGAATTTTTTCTTGATAAGTATGTACCGGTTCTGTATAACGCACTGGGTATCTATCTGCCGTTAATTACAGTAAATTGTGCCATTTTAGGTGGTACGCTGTTTATGGTGGAGCGTGACTATACTTTTTCTGAAAGCGTTGTTTATGGATTTGGTTCTGGTTTTGGCTGGGCCTTAGCGATTGTAGCCATGGCAGGTATTCGTGAAAAATTAAAATACAGTGATGTTCCGGCAGGGCTTCAGGGGCTGGGAATTACTTTTATTACTGCAGGGTTGATGGCGTTAGGGTTTATGTCATTCTCAGGTATTCAGTTATAGAGGGAGCAGATTATGAGTAGTGACATAACAACGATTGTTCTTGGAATAAGTATGTTCACTGTGATTGTACTTGTTCTTGTAGGTATGATCTTAGTTGCCCGTTCAGTGATGGTCAGTAGTGGTAATATCACTATCGATATAAACGGAGATAAGGAAAAACAACTGCATGTAACTGGCGGAGGGAAACTGCTGCAAACATTGGCTTCCCAAAATATTTTTCTTTCATCTGCCTGTGGTGGTGGCGGAACCTGCGCACAGTGTCGTTGTAAGGTACAAAGTGGTGGAGGTGCAGCACTGGCTACAGAAGAACCGCATTTTACCCGCAGGGAGCTGAAAGAAGGCTGGCGTCTTTCGTGTCAGGTAGCCGTTAAGCATGATATGCAAATTGAAGTACCAGAGGAGTGCTTTGGGGTTAAAAAATGGGAATGTGAAGTTATTTCCAATGATAATGTAGCTACTTTTATTAAAGAATTAACCCTAAAACTCCCTGAAGGCGCTGAAGTTAACTTCAAAGCAGGCGGATATGTACAGCTGGAAGCGCCGCCACATCAGCTCAAATATACCAGCTTTGATATTCCGGAGACTTTCAGAGGAGACTGGGATAAATTCAAGTTGTGGCAAAGTTCTTCAGTGGTAGATGAAACAATTATTCGTGCTTATTCCATGGCTAACTATCCTGAAGAAAAAGGTATTTTAAAATTTAATATCAGAATTGCCACATCACCTCCGGGAACCAATGTTCCGCCGGGTCAGATGTCCTCTTATACCTTTAATCTGAAGCCCGGAGATAAGATGACAGTATATGGACCTTTTGGTGATTTCTTTGCCAAAGAGACCGATGCTGAAATGGTCTTTATTGGAGGCGGTGCAGGAATGGCACCCATGCGCTCACATATTTTTGATCAACTTAAACGACTACATTCAAAGCGAAAAATTTCTTTTTGGTATGGTGCCCGATCATTGCGAGAAGCTTTTTATGTGGAAGAGTTTGATGAGCTGGCACGAGAAAATGAAAACTTTAAATGGCATCTTGCACTTTCTGATCCGCAACCGGAAGACAACTGGACGGGTTACACAGGTTTTATCCATCAGGTACTTTATAATAATTACCTTAAAGATCACTCAGCACCGGAAGATTGTGAGTTTTATATGTGCGGTCCGCCAATGATGAACAGTGCTGTTATCAGTATGCTAGAAGACTTGGGTGTAGAGTCAGATCATATTATGCTGGACGACTTTGGAGGATAATATTTTTAACTGACCTTTGTTTTTATCTGACACGCCGTAAAACTCCGTCCTTCAGGGCGGAGATATAAGGCAGTTTTTTATTTTATCCATTGACGTTTGTTAGGAAACTGACAGCACAGAATTAATCTTTTAATGTTATTATGATTTTAAAATATAATTCTGAAGTTATAAGTGGATACTCCAAAAAAACATCATTTCATGTAAAAAATACAACTTCTGTCTTTTGTGTTATGACAACTAATATTTATATCATAAAATATTACAACGATGGTCTTTATTTTTTAGTTAAAGATTTCTTAGCCATTCTTTTCATTTAGTAGCTTCTTTGCACGTCTTGGTTAAAAGATAAACCTGATTCAGATCTGTATCCACAGGGCTTTTTCCGCGGAAAAAGCACCACTTTGTTATTTTGTTTTCAGCGGTACATTCTACCATGTCATAAGATGAGTTACCCTTATAAACACAATTTACTCCTCCAAACCACCAATTATTTAGAGTCGAATGTCCTTGTGCTACTATTATGCGCTTAAATGTTACATTATTAATAGTTAAGTCTCCCTCAACGGCAAAATTGAGATGACCAGGATCATGACCAAAGGTAAAATAATTCTTTATAGGGTTTTTGTTGAGCATATTTCCTAAACATTTTATTACTGTATGGGAGCTTGATTTTCTGCCTGCTCTGATATTCAAAAAAGGGTTATGTTTCTTTTTACTATAACCAGTACTTACAGACTGTGAAAATGGCTGTGAGTTCAAAATGCATTTGTCTTTGAATGTAAAACCTGTAACACTTGTAGCATCTCCAAAAAAATACAGGAAGTTGTTCCATGTATGTTTATGTTTGGCATAACAATTTTCAATTGTACTGATTAAAATAAGGTACAGAGAGATAAAAAAGATTATTCTTTTATTCATAATACAAATTCTCTTATTGTTATTATTTGTAATTTTATTATTAATTTTTAGTCAACAAGATTCGTTATACATATCTAGGTTAGAAATAGAGTTACTTTTTGAAATATTTTGGATACAACTTGTCATCTTTGAAACTTACACAATCAAATTTTAGATTAAGTTATGAGGATGTACAAATAATTTATCACCACAGATGATTTTTGTATGACTGATTT